>JAYTBZ010000058.1:0-4649 GCA_043736705.1 Flavobacterium sp.
ACCGACTCTCAGAGCTAGAAGATTTCATCAGAAACATGCAGAGTTTAGTAAGCCCAAAACCGAATTTAGAATTTTAATTTTTTGAAGATGAAATTAACCACCGAACAAATAGCAAAAATAGAAGAAACTTTAGTTTTAAACGGACTTATTTATCAAGATGTGACGCTAGAAATAGTAGACCACATAGCATCAGAAATTGAAGAAAGAATGAGTCATGAAGAAATTTCATTCGAGATTGTTTACAAATCAGTTTTTGAGAAATGGAAAAGTGCATTAGAAATTTCTTCAAGTTATGCTTGGTTAGGAGCATTTTTTAAAGCATCTAGATTTGTAGTAGATAAATTAGTTATTTATTCTAAAAGACAGACTTTAAATATATTATTTTCAGCTCTTACTTTTGGGTTTTTGCTGGTTTTTATTCTTTTAAGCACATTGGAAAAACAAACTTTTGAAGCTATTAGTTTTGCATTAAAAGGAGCTTACCTAGTATTGATGGTATCCACGATTATAAGTTTGTTCTTAATATGGAGATCTGTAATTAAAACAACGTACGGAAGGTTATTTCTTTTCAGAGGTTGGCTCGTTTTTTTATTTTTTTTACAGTTTAACATCTATAACGATCCATTAAAGCATTTTAATGCTAGTCATTCTTTTTGGAGGAATGTAATAGGTTGCGTACTTTTATGTTATCCTTTTACGTACTCTTTGTTTCAATTAATGATGGCTAGTGAACATTTTAGAATAGTAAAAAAATTGAAAATAGTTTAATCCTTTCTCATGAAACTAACCCTTTCACATATTGACCAACTCTACCTTTTTACCCGCCAGCATTATGTGGAGTGGTATGATTTACAGTCTGAACTAGTGGATCATATAGCAAACGCAATTGAAGTCCAATGGCAGCAAAATCCCAATCGCTCGTTTGATGAAGCACTCAAGATAGAATTCAAAAAGTTTGGAGTTTTTGGTTTTATGGATGTTGTCGAAAAACGACAGGCTGTTTTAGGTAAAAAGTACAATAGTTTGGTTTGGAAACATTTTAAAGATTTTTTTGGCATTCCAAAAATTGTATTGACAATAGCCATGACACTATTTTTGTTTTGTTTTCTCAAAATTAGTTCGTTTAACGAATGGATTCTTGTGGGTCTGTATTTTATTCTGGTAGCATTTTCGTTCTATAAAATTTTCAAAAGTTATAAAACTCAAAAACTCAAAAAGAAAAAAAATGAAAAACGGTGGCTCTTTGAAGAGATTATAAATCAATATGGCAGCTTTTCTGGAGCTATAATATTTCCGTTTAACTATTTTATCCAGATTTTCAACCAGTCTGAAAAGTATTTAGACAATGACATTTGGATTTTGAGTCTCAGTTTTTTCTTGGTAATGATAACCTTAGTGTTATTTATAATATATAAAATTATCCCCTCCAAAGCTACACAATACCTAGAAGCCACCTATCCCGAATATAAATTATAAAACGTGTAACGTTTTCTCACTTTGAGTTACTTACTAGCAAACCAAATAACCATATTATGATTCAAAAATTCCTCTATCTTGAATGGAAAGCATTTATTAGATCGGCATCGTTTGCCACTAATTTAGCTTTAAAAATCCTTATGGGTTTTGTTGCCATTTATTTTATTCTGATTTTCCTAGCATTAGGAATTGGTGTTTTTTACATTCTTAAAAAAGAAAATTTAGACCCAATTGCTACAGTAAATAAATTTATGATTTATTACGTACTAATCGATTTAATCATTCGATTGCTACTGCAAAAAATTCCGGTTCTGAACATTCGTCCCATGTTGGTTTTCCCAATTAAAAAATCGACAATAGTACATTTCTCTCTAGGAAAAACCATTTTGTCTTTCTTTAATCTCGTTCATGGTTTTTTTCTAATTCCATTTTGCGTGGTTTTGCTGATCGAAGGGTATGACATTTTAGCTGTTGTGCTTTGGTTTGCAGCCTTGTATTCGCTGTTGTATATCAATAATTTCATTAATATTATTTTAAGTAACAGAGACAATTTATTTGGGATTTTCCTAGCCACAGCCGCCGTTTTAGCGGGTTTACACTATTACGGATTCTTTAATGTTACCGATTATACTGCTCCATTTTTCAATGCCATTTTCAATACGTATTGGGCTTTTGCAATACCAGTTGTGGCACTTATTGGTTTGTATATTGTTACTTTCCAGTATTTTAAAGATAATTTATACCTAGATGCAGGATTGTCGAGTAAACATGATATTGCAAAAACAGAGGATTTAACATGGTTAAACCAATTTGGAACCATTGGAACTTTCCTTAAAAACGACATTAAATTAATCAAAAGAAACAAACGTTCTAAGACCACGGTAGGATTGAGTGTAATGTTTCTTTTTTATGGCTTTCTTTTCTTTACCAATTCAATTGAAGTGTACAACAACCCTACGATGCACATTTTCGCCGGGATTTTCGTTTCAGGTGGATTCTTGATTACTTTCGGACAATTTGTACCCAGTTGGGATAGCTCGTATTACCAACTCATGATGACACAAAACATCCCGTACAAAGGCTATTTGAGTTCAAAATGGTGGCTCATGGTTATCGCCACAATTGTTACTACAACCATTGCTTCCTTCTATCTTTACTTTGGGCTACAGGTGTATTTGACCATTATCGTGGGTGCCATTTATAACATTGGTGTCAATTCGCATTTGGTTTTATTGGGTGGCGCGTACACAAAAACACCCATCGATTTGAGTTCTGGCAAAGGGGCTTTTGGGGACAAAAAAGCATTCAATATAAAAACGATGTTGATTTCTATTCCACAGTTGGCTTTGCCCGTTTTACTATATTGGTTGGGTTCAAAATTTGGAAACCCAAACATAGGCTTAGCGCTAGTAGCAGGGATAGGAGTAATTGGATTCGCCTTCAAAGACAAAGCATTTTCCATGATTGAAAAAATCTATAAATCTGAGAAATATGCGACCATTGCGGCGTACAAACAAAAAGGATAATTAGCAATCACATTAACCAAATAACCAGTTAAACGATTAAACTTCAAAAAATGATACAAGTAAACAATCTTTCAAAAACATACAACGGAACAACCGTATTAAAAATAGATACTTTAGAAATAAAAAAAGGCGAAAGCTTTGGCTTAGTAGGCAATAACGGAGCAGGGAAAACCACTTTTTTCAGCCTTTTACTGGATCTAATCCAGCCATCAACAGGAAACATTGTAAACAACGGCGTACAAGTAAATACCAGCGAAGCTTGGAAACCCTTCACCGCATCATTCCTAGACGAAAGTTTTTTGATAGGCTATCTGACGCCCGAAGAATATTTTTATTTCATTGGCGATTTACGCGGACAAAACAAAGCCGATGTTGATGCCTTGTTAGCCACGCACGAAGAATTTTTTAACGGCGAAATCCTGAAAAACAAAAAATATTTACGGGATTTATCCAAAGGAAACCAGAAAAAAGTGGGCATCATCGCAACTTTAATCGGGAATCCAGAAGTCATTATTCTAGACGAACCGTTTGCCAATTTAGACCCAACCACACAGTTTAGATTAAAAAAAATCATCAAGGACCTAGCCGATAATCCAGAGGTTACCGTGCTCGTTTCTAGCCACGATTTGCAGCACACCGTTGAGGTAAGCGACAGGATTGTAGCCATGCACAAAGGCGAAGTGGTCAAGGATATTCAAACTTCACCAGAAACCTTAAAAGAACTAGAATTGTTTTTTGCCGTTTAAATTCAACCTAGCAATCCTATAAAAAAGTTTACCGCTAATACGCTAATTTTATTTATTCATTTAAATGTTTAAGTAGCAAATTAGCGGTTTATTTTTAAGATTTAAAACATAAAGCTATCTATAACTCTGTCAAAGTTTACCTTTGGCATGACCCTGCGTGATTGCTTCGTCGTTCCTCCTTGCAACTTCGGGTCGGGCTGTACGCTGTATCTTTATTTTCTTAAAGAAAGAAAATAAAGGATGCCGCTTCCATCCCTCATGCACACGAAAGACTCAAATAAATGTGGATAATTTTCACGATACCAAAAAGAAACGTATTTTTACCAGTCAATATACTAAAGTCCGTATTTAAAAGTTAATTGATAAAAACGTTTTCCATTGAAAGTCAAACTATTTAAATCATTATTTTTCTTCTTTTTTTTCATTTTTTTAGTAGCTTGTTCTACTAAGAAAGATACTTTTTTGGCTCGAAATTCCCATGCTTTGAGTACAAAATACAACATACTTTACAACGGACAAGTAGGTTTAGACAAAGGTGTTAAGGAAATAAAAGCTAATTCTGATGACAATTTCTGGAAACGACTGCCAATAGAAAAAATGGAAATCGTAGAGGACTTCACCACTACAACAAAGTCTAAAAACACCAATTTTGAATTGGCCGAAGCCAAAGCTACAAAAGCCATTCAAAAACATAGTATGAATATTAGCGGAAGGGAGAAAAACTTTCAAATAGACGAGGCCTATCTCATGTTAGGTAAATCTCGGTATTACGATCAGCGATTTATCCCTGCACTCGATGCCTTCAACTACATTTTGTACAAATATCCCAACAGCAGTAAAATTTACGAAGCCAAAATTTGGCGCGAAAAAACAAACATGCGTTTGGGTAACGATGCTTTGG
>JAYTBZ010000059.1:0-2113 GCA_043736705.1 Flavobacterium sp.
GCGGTACTTTCGATAAAAATAGAAAAATCTACTTTTCCTCTTTCCAGTTTTAGTGCAATTTGGTTGCGTAAACCCAATTCCATTTCGCGGTACAGCGAAGGCATTCTCACATTCAAATCTAAACCTTTACTGTTTAAGGATTTTAATTCTACTGTGATTTTTTTGGTTGATAATTGCAAAGTCGCTTTACCAAAACCCGTCATTGATTGTATCATATAATTTTCTAAAAGAGTTCAAAGATAAGGAAAAGCGTCATAACCCCCAAAGGGGTATTTCAAGCGCCTTAAACCGTTCGTGTTTTTTGACATAAAAACACAGCTTTCATATCTTTATCAAAAGTCGGGTTCATATTAGTAAAAAAATAACTATGTGGAGAAATTTTTTCTACCCTTTTATTCACGTTCCGCTTTCGCCTCCTTCTGAAGGGACTGAGGGGAGGACACTAAATACACCCCGCCAAATATTAAAACTGCTGAGCCAATTTTCACCAAACTCAGTTCGTCTTTGCCTAAACTTATCGCAAAAATAGTTGCGAATAGCGGTTGTAAATAAATAAAGACGGCAACTGTAGTTGGTTTTAATTCTTTCATCGAAAGCAAATTCAATAAGTAGGTCAGGAATGTCGAAAAAACCACTACAAAACCTATTTTCCAGCAAATATTAACTGGAACTATTGCCCAATCAACAGCTTGAAATTGGCTCCAGCCAAAAGGTAAAACCATTATAAATCCGAACAAATAAATCCATTTTACAAACGTAAATGCATTGTAAGTATCCATTAATTTTTTGACGATAATCAGGTAAAAACCATAAGAAATGGCGTTGACCAAAACTAGAAAATTTCCCAATCCAGCGTGAGTCGCGCTGCCAATAGATTTGCCGTACAGAATTAGAAAAGCAGTTCCAACGAGTCCCAGAACGATTCCAAAAACTTTTCGTTTTTGCATGCGCTCTTTCATGATAATTGCCGAAAGTGTCAAAACAATCATTGGTGTCGAAACCATGATTACTGCAGCACTAATGGGAGAAGTCAGGCTTAATCCTTTAAAAAAAGTCAGCATGTTAAACGCCACGCCAAAGAAAGCCGCGGCAATAATTCTAGGAAAATCAGTTAGTGCAATTTTCTCTTTTGGCATAAAAAGCCAAACCAGCCAAAACAAAAGCACCGAACCGCCTACCCGCAACAGTATAAAACCGTAGGCATCAATGTAAACCGGCATCACATCTTTGGCGATGGTAAAAGTGACGCCGTAAATAAGGGAAACTAGTGTTGCGCCAATAAGGGCGAGATTTCTTTTAGACATTAAACCAAAGCTTTCATTACCTGCAACATATTTTGTTGGGTGTTGCCAATGTAAATTTTGTCCTTAATAATAAAAACGGGCCGACTCAAAAACGTGTAATGTTCCAAAATGTATTTTTTGTAATCGTCTTCGGTTAACGATTTATTTTTCAAATCCATCGATTTATACAACTGTGCTTTTTTGCTAAAAAGTGCTTCGTAACTACCGGAAAGCTCTCGCATTTTTTCTAATTCTTCAACAGTAATTGGATCTTGTTTGATGTCGTGAAATTTAAAATCATGATCTTTAGGCAGTGACTTTATAATTTTTCTGCAAGTATCGCAGGAAGCGAGGTAGTATATTTTGTCCATGTAAATAGCAGTTTCTTTCTGCAAAGAAAATTCATTTGACACTGAAAATGATTATTTTTATCAAAAAAATACAAAAAATGAATCAATTATTCGATGTCAGCACTACTAGCAGAAATATGATTTCAAAATTTTTATCTGGATATACGCTGGACCAACTCAATGTCATTCCAAAGGGATTCAACAATAATCTGATTTGGAATATCGGGCATATCATCGTGTCACAACAACTATTAGTGTACAAGCTTTCGGGTTTACCCATTATGGTTTCTGATGAATTGGTAGAGAAATACAAAAAAGGAACACAACCGAGACATCCAGCAACGCATGCTGAAGTTGAGGAACTTAAAGCTTTGTTGTTTTCTACTATTCAGCAAACCAAACTAGATTACGATGCAAAATTATTTCAAAACTACCACGAGTACACCACATCAACAGGAAATCATGTCCTGAAAAATGCTG
>JAYTBZ010000060.1:0-10488 GCA_043736705.1 Flavobacterium sp.
GGGTTTTAATCCACTTTGTGCATCGGGATTTAATTGAAAGATGTCATACGGAGTAACATTATACTTTTGCGCAATCTGACTGATTGTCTCCCCTTTCTCCACTTTATGAGTCGTGGTTTTTTCTTGTGAAAAAACACTAGAATTAAAGAGCAACGCTATAATACAAATCGCAAAAAAATATTTCATCATTTTTATATCTAAATTATTCATTTCCTAATAACGAACGGTATCAAATTTTATTCCAAAAACCTGATACCGTTTATAGCCAACAATAAAAACAATGTTGTCCCAAAAATTAGATTTTAATCTAAAGTCTTATTCCCACTCTATAGTTGCTGGCGGTTTTGAACTAATATCATAAACCACTCTATTAACTCCTTTCACCTTATTGATAATGTCGTTTGACACTTTCATCAAGAAATCGTAAGGCAAATGTACCCAGTCTGCTGTCATACCATCCGTAGATTCTACGGCACGAAGTGCAATCACTTTCTCATACGTACGCTCGTCACCCATTACACCTACACTGTTTACAGGAAGTAAAATTGCTCCTGCTTGCCACACTTTATCATATAGGCCCCAAGATTTTAACCCATCTATAAAAACGGCATCTACATCTTGCAGAATTTGTACTTTTTCTGGTGTAATATCACCCAAAATACGAATTGACAATCCAGGCCCAGGGAAAGGATGTCTTCCTAACAACTCAGGATCAATACCCAATGATGCACCAACTCTTCGTACTTCATCTTTAAAAAGCATGCGCAAAGGCTCTACAATTTTTAATTTCATATAATCAGGTAAACCGCCAACATTATGATGCGATTTAATTGTAGCAGAAGGCCCTTTTACCGAAACTGATTCAATTACATCTGGATAAATTGTTCCTTGCGCTAACCATTTTACATTTTCAATCAAGTGCGATTCATCATCAAAAACTTCAATAAATACGCGTCCAATAATTTTACGTTTAGTTTCTGGATCACTAACTCCCGCCAATTCAGACAAGAAACGATCACCAGCATCTACTCCTTTTACATTCAAACCCATTCCTTTGTATTGGTCTAATACATTCTGGAATTCGTTTTTACGAAGCAAACCATTATTTACAAAAATGCAGTATAGATTTTTTCCAATTGCCTGATGCAATAAAACTGCCGCAACAGTAGAATCTACACCACCAGAAAGACCAAGAACTACTTTATCGTCTTGTAACTTCTCCTTTAATTCTGCTACCATTTCCTCGACAAAAGCACCAGGTGTGAAATTTTGAGGAACTTCTGCGATTTTTACTAAAAAGTTTTCCAGCATTTTTGATCCATCCGTAGAATGGAAAACTTCTGGGTGGTATTGAATTGCATAAGTGGCCTCACCTTCAATTTTGTAAGCTGCAAATTCTACATCATGCGTGCTCGCCAATTTTACTCCATTGGCTGGTAGCGCTTTGATGCTATCACTATGACTCATCCAAACTTGGCTGTTTTCTGAAACCCCTTCAAAGAAAACTTCATTTTCTTTAATGAAATTCAAATTAGCTCTACCATACTCTCTGGTATTCGAGGCTGCTACTTCGCCACCACTAAAATGAGCTAAGTATTGTGCTCCGTAACAAACGGCTAGCAATGGTAATTTTCCTCTAATTTGAGATAAGTCTGGATGTGGCGCATCTTCTGATCGAACAGAAAAAGGACTTCCACCAAGAATTACGGCTTTGTAAGAGGTTAAATCACTCGGAAAATGATTGTAAGGAAAAATTTCGCAGAATATATTTAATTCGCGAACTCTACGCGCAATAAGCTGTGTGTATTGCGATCCGAAATCTAAAATAAGTACGTTGTGTTGCATGCGCAAAAATACTTTTTATATTTTGATTTGAAAATTGAATTCTGAAAAATATTCTTTTTCTTTGTGCATCTTAAATTCTTAATCTAAGAAATTGCAGTAAACTAAAAAACCTACTTCAAAATATTTACGTACGTTATCGCATAAACATTTTAAAAATTTATTCCAAATAAAACCCATTTCTATGAAAACAAAAATTTATTTATCAGTTGTTACCTTAATGCTTTTGATAACTTCTTGTAATGCTATTGACGATTTATTGACTTTTACACTAGACAATCAAACAACTTTTAAAATTAGTAGTGGATTCCCTATTGGTACAGCTTTCAGCATAATTACCCCAGATGTACCTACTAATTCCAGTTCTACTTTTGAAAACAACAATACTAAGGCTGACTTGGTAAAAGATGTAAAAATAAGCGAACTGAAATTAACGATTACAAATCCAACTGACAAGTCTTTTAGCTTTTTGAAATCTGTTCGTTTGTTTATTTCAACAGATGCAAATGATGAAATAGAATTAGCGTATTTAGAAAATATTAATTCAACATCAAACACTTTAAATCTGATCTGCACAGAGCAAAGGTTGGACAAATATGTAAAAGCATCTTCTTATAAAATAAGAACTGAAGCAGTTTTAAAAGAAAGTATCGCACAAGACATTACAGTAAAAGCAGATATGAAATTCAGAGTTACAGCTAATCCATTTTAGGGTTTGATTGTTATTCTTTTGTAACTACAATTGTCGCTTTAAAACCTGTTCCAAGATTCCATTGACTAGCCGAAATCAGACCGCCGTTATCATCGTAGATCTGAAATTCGGCAGTATTGGGACCAGAACTTCCTTGGTTCAACGCTTCAAAATCGATCCTGTTAAAACCTTTCTCTAGTACTATTTCAAAACCTTGAAAATTACTATCTAAAATTACTTGATATTCAATCACTTTATCATTCAAGTATACGCGAATCTTATCGCCATCTACGTAAGCAGCGTCTCTGTATCTCACTTTTGCGGTGGTTGAGCTAGTACTGAAATTACCTAAGTTTTGATTTTTTCGATAAACAAGGCCTTCTGATTTATCCTCTTTTTTATTTAATTTATCCCGATAGACATCGCCAGGATTCATGAATTCATTTTTTGGAGTCATTGAAATAGTACTTTCAGGTGTTATTGAAAGTGAAGGACTCGGATTTGGATTTAAGAGCTCTGGATTTTTAAATACATTTGGAGTCTTAATCGGAGGAATATCAGCCGTAGGCGGAATTGCTTTCTTAATTTTGGGAGCATTGTTTTTTGGCGCAATAGGCTTAAATTTTGAACTAAATTCATTTTGAGCAGAGCCACTCAAAGTTATACCTACCAATAACATTACATATAAAATCCTTTTCATAACTTTTTAAAATTTGATGATCTTTGCTGGTAAAATTTAAAAATAGAAAACCTATTGTATTTATTCAAAACTCAAGCAACAATTTAACTTTCATTTATAACTCTCAAATGCACGAAATATTTCATTATTTCGAACAGACCAGATAAATAATCACACAGGTTTTATTTTAATCTAAGATCGATATTTTTATTTTACTTTTTTCTAAATTGCAAATAGTATGCCACAGCCAAAATATATTTTTTGCTGAACTTTTTTAAAACCTCAAATAATGAAAAGAGAAAATATATTGACCGGCTCACCATGGGAAGATAAAATGGGATACTGTCGTGCCGTTCGCATTAACAATATAATAGAGATATCAGGAACAGTAGCTATTATAGACGGTGAAAAAGTGAAAGCAGATGATGCTTATGCCCAAACACTAAATATTTTAGAACGCGTCGAAAAAGTTTTGGAAGATCTTGATGCAAGTATAAAAGACGTTATTCGAACGCGAATATTCACAACAAATATCAATACATTTGAGTCTGTTGCTGCCGCTCATTCACAATTTTTCAAAGAAATAAAACCAACTACAGGTTTCTACGGAATCAATCAACTTGTAGGGCCTGAATATCTGGTTGAAATTGAATTTACAGCAGTCGATTCTGAAAAATAATTTATCTACAAAGGGTTTTTATACTTTTGCATAAACTCCCCTTTCATTAAAGTAATGAACATAGAAAACGTTACAAAAATACTGCTGGGCTCGCTCAAATGGATTCTCATTAGTGTATTAATAGGCATTACCACAGGTTCAGCATCTGCCTTTTTTTTAATAGCACTGAATTGGGTTACACACTATCGGGAAAACAACAACTGGATAATTTGGCTTTTGCCAATAGGTGGTTTATTAATTGGTTACGGTTATTATTACGGGGGCAAAGATGTAGCAAAAGGCAACAATTTGTTGCTGGAAGAATACGAAAATCCGCAAAAAAAGATCCCTTTAAAAATGGCTCCGTTGGTACTTTTCGGCACCCTAATCACACATCTTTTTGGAGGTTCAGCGGGTCGTGAAGGAACAGCAGTACAAATGGGTGGCGCTATTGCCGATCAATTTACACGTGTTTTCAAACTGGATGCTTTGGAAAGGAAAACCATTCTCATCCTTGGCATTAGTGCTGGTTTCGCTTCCGTTTTTGGAACACCTTTGGCAGGCGCTTTGTTTGCATTAGAAATACTTTTTTTTAGTAAAATCAGTTTCAAGAGTATTCCATTATCTTTTTTGATCGCTTATATTGCTTATTTCACAGTTGAATTTTGGAATATAAAACATACCTCTTACAGCATTCCAATACTACCAGAAATGAATTTTACAACTATATTTTGGATATTAACCGCCAGTATTCTTTTTGGCCTAGCCGCCATGTTATTTTCTAGGAGTACTCATTTTTGGAGTCATTTATTTATAAAAAACATTCACTTTCCTCCGCTTCGTCCTTTTATTGGTGGAATAATTCTTTCGGTGGCTATTTACTGCATTGGAACTACAAAATATATAGGTTTAGGAATCCCAATGATTGTTGACTCGTTTTCTAATCCAAATGATTCATATCATTTTCTTCTAAAAATACTATTCACAGGATTCACGCTCGGAGCAGGATTTAAAGGTGGCGAAGTAACGCCACTGTTTTTTACAGGCGCTGCACTGGGGAGCGCTTTATCACTGGTAGTTCCGTTACCCATAGCACTTTTGGCTGGAATGGGATTTGTCGCTGTTTTTGCAGGAGCAACGCACACTCCAATTGCTTGCACCGTGATGGGAATAGAGCTTTTTGGGATTGAAAGTGGGATTTTTATTGGTCTTGCATGTTACACTGCCTATTTTGCCTCCGGATCAGTTGGTATTTACAATGCTCAAATAATTAAAGGAGCAAAATATCATTTGTATCAAAAATTTAAAAGAGGATATCGTGATTATTTGTAATCCGTGAAATTCCTGTTAATGATTTCAACATTACATTAAAAAAATGTAATTTCGCAACTTATGAAAACACAAGACATTCACGAGATTCAGCAGTTATTAGCAACACCAAAAAAAATTGCCATAATCCCTCACCGAGGCCCAGACGGAGACGCCATGGGTTCTACTTTAGGATTGTATCATTTTTTAATAAAAAACAACCATCATCCAGTGGTGGTTTCACCCAACGAATTCCCTGATTTCCTAGCGTGGATGCCAGGTTCAGAGAACGTCAAAATATACGAGAAAGACAAAGAAAATTGCACTAAAATACTAGAAGAGGCCGAAATCATTTTCACTTTAGATTTTAATGCATTGCACCGAACTGGAGAAATGGAACAACTGTTAGCGACCCTAAAAGCGCCATTTATAATGATCGATCATCATCAAAAACCAGATGATTATGCTACATTCACCTATTCTGATACTTCCTTTGGTTCAACTTGCGAAATGATTTACAACTTCATTTCTCTTCTTGGAAAAAAAGGTGATATCGATAAAACTATTGGAACCTGTATTTATACCGGAATTCTCACCGATTCAGGTTCTTTCCGTTTTCCAAAGACAACAGGAACAACACACAGAATTATTGCAGAATTAATAGATTTAGGTGTCGAAAATACAGAGATTCCAACTTTATTATTTGATAATAGTTCTTACGGTAGATTACAACTATTGGGTAGAGCACTCCAGAACATGAAAGTCTTCACAGCCCATCACACGGCGTACACCACCCTTACTCAAGATGAATTGAACTCATTTGATTACGTAAAAGGCGATACTGAAGGAATAGTAAATTACGGATTAAGCATAAAAGGAATCGTTTTTACTGCTATATTTATCGAAAATAAAGAAGAAAAAATCATCAAAATTTCGTTTCGTTCCCAAGGCGACTTTGATGTCAATCAATTTGCAAGAGATCATTTCAATGGTGGTGGCCATCGTAATGCAGCAGGCGGAAAATCAGAAGTATCGATGGAAGAAACCATACGTAAATTTGAAGATTTAGTAACAAAACTAACAATATAAAAACATGTCAAAATGTAGTAAGTTGATTGTGTTTGGATGTTTATTATCCATTTTTATCATAGGTTGTAAACAGCATCAAGATGCTAGAAAGCCACTGTCACACACTTCGGGCAGCTTTATGAAAAAATCTATTGCACGCAACAAAAAACTCGTAGCCAACGAAGAAACGGATATTGAGGCACTAATCAAAAAAGATCCAAAAGTAACATATATTGCTTCCAAAAAAGGATATTGGTACACGTACGAAACCAAAAATACATTGGATTCTCTAACTCCCAAAAAAGGAGATGTTGCCTTTTTTGATTACGAAATCAAAGATTTAAAAGGAAATGTAATCTACTCTGAATTAGAATTAAGACCACAAATCTATTATGTTGATAAGCAAAATATCATGATGGGATTGCGCGATGGTATCAAATTAATGCGCAAAAATGAAAAAGTGCGTTTCCTTTTTCCATCAAATATGGGATATGGTTATCATGGTGACGATAAAAAAATTGGCACGAACCAACCCTTAATTTGTATTGTCACATTACGCGATTTCAAATCGGAAATTTTGTATAAAAAAGAAAGTGAATTAAAACTAAAAGCGCCTGTAGCAAAACCAGCCATTAAGACTGAAACACCTGCTGCTGTTGCGCCTAAAGACACCATAACTCAATAAAATTAAAGTAAGAAATGAAAAAAAACATCCTATTCGCATTCCTAGTTATTGCTTCCTTTTACTCTTGTAAAGAAGAACACAACAATCTTCCTGATGGTTTGTACGCAAAAATAGAAACCAACAAAGGGGAAATTATTGTACAATTAGATTTCGAAAAAGCACCAATCACAGTTGCCAATTATGTGGCGTTGGCCGAAGGAAAAAATCAATTTGTGACGAATGAAAACTTAAAAGGCAAACCCTTTTTTGACGGATTAAAATTTCATAGAGTGATTCCAGAATTTATGATTCAGACTGGGGATCCTCTTGGAACAGGTTCTGGCGACACTGGGTATAAATTTAAAGATGAATTCTCTGATTTGAAATTTGATAAAGGCGGAGTTTTGGCTATGGCCAATAACGGGCCGACAACCAACAGCAGCCAATTTTTTATTACACACGTTGCAACGCCATGGTTAGAAGGAAAGCATACCATTTTTGGTCATGTAGTAGAGAAAGGAATGGATGTAGTAAATACTATTGTTCAAAATGATTACATCAATAAAGTGACAATTATCCGAAATGGAGAAGCTGCCAAAAAATTCAATGCAGTAAAAACCTTCACGGATTATTTTGCAGTAGAATCAGAAAACCAAAAGAAAAAGGAAGCTATTGACGCTGAAAATAAAAAAGTATACGACGCAAAATATAAAGAAGTTCGCGAAAATAAAATCGCCTATTTTGCCACTCTAAAAGCCAAAGCTACTAAAACACCAACTGGATTGCAATACACAATCATTAAGAAAAGTGGTGGCAAGAAGCCCGCAAATGGCGCAAATGTTTTCATACACTACGCTGGTTTTCTGGAAGACGGAGAATTATTTGATGCTAGTATCGAAAGTGTTGCTAAAACATTTGGAAAATACGACGAAAATAGAGCGGCTCAAAACGGATATCAACCTATCCCATTTCAAGCAGGAAGAAAAGATGGCATGATTCCTGGTTTCATCGAAGGACTAGAGCAATTGACTTTTGGCGATAAAGCTGTAATTTTTATTCCATCACGTTTAGGATATGGTGCTGCTGGAGCTGGAGGAGTGATTCCGCCTAACGCCAACATCATTTTCGAAATCGAATTATTGGAAACAATGCCACAACAATAGTAGCTTAAAAAGTGACACCTTAAATACAACTCAAAATGAAATCTAAAATTCTGTTTTTATTATTTCTGGGAATGTTCAACTTGCATTCTCAAACTACAAAAAAAGGAACGCCTGTAAAAAAAACGGCTACAACCGTAAAATCGACGTCTAAACCAACAGTTAAAAAACCTGCAGCAATAGAAGGAATTTTTGCTACCATTGCCACTAACAAAGGAAATATTGTATTAGAATTAGAATATAAAAAAACACCTGTAACCGTTGCAAATTTTATCGCTTTAGCAGAAGGTAAAAATACTTTTGTAACTCCAGAAAATCTGAAAGGAAAACCATTTTTTGATGGTTTAAAATTTCACCGCGTCATCAAAGATTTCATGATTCAAGGTGGAGATCCCTCTGGAAATGGTTCTGGAGGTCCGGGATACGCGTTTAAAGATGAATTCACAGATTTGAAACACAACAAAGCAGGTATTTTGTCTATGGCTAACTCTGGACCAGGCACTAATGGAAGTCAGTTTTTTATCACGCACAAAGAAACTTCTTGGTTAGACGGAAAACACACTGTTTTTGGTCATGTTACGGAAGGAATGAATGTGTTGAACGCTATTGCTGCCAATGATGTTATTACCAAGGTAACTATAGATAGAAAAGGCGCTTTAGCCAAAAAATTTGATGCCCCAAAAGTGTTCACGGACTATTTCAATTATAAATCCGAGGACCAAAAGAAGCAAGACATCATCAATGCAGAAAACAAAGCTAAACAAGCGGCTCTAATGGCAGAAGCTAAAAGAGTATACACAGAAACATACGGTCCAGTAATTGCGGCAAAAAAAACGTATTTGGCAACTGTAAAAGCAACCGCAACGACAACAGCATCTGGATTAGCGTATAAAATTGTTGAGAAAGGAACTGGTGTAAAACCTGCTAATGGAACCACTTTTTATTTCAACTACGCTGGCTATTTTGAGGACGGGACTTTATTTGATAGCAATTACGAAGATGTAAACAAAGCCTACGGAAAATTTGATGCCAATCGTGGTGCACAAAACGGATACCAATCCTTCCCGTTTGAAGCGGGCAAAAAAGACGGAATGATTCCAGGCTTTATTGAAGGACTGGACAATATGGGATTTGGTGACAAAGCAATCGTTTTTATTCCGGCCAATCTGGCGTATGGTGAAAGAGGCGCTGGCGGCGTAATTCCGCCAAATACAATGCTTATTTTCGAATTGGAAATGCTAGAAAAGCAATCGACCACGAAACAATAAAACATCTTGGTATATATCATAAATAAAGCCGATACATTTTTAAAATATATCGGCTTTATTGTTTATATCAAATCCCTTGTTCTAACAACAATATTATTTCATTTTAATGGAGAACTAAAATAATGTAAGCGCTTGCAATAATTACTCGAATCAAAAAAAGTTTTTACTTCTTTCCGAATTTCCAGTCGAATTCGTCTTTTTGATTGATAATAGCACCAATTTCAAATTTTACCACCTCATCAAATTCCGTTTGAAAAATCATCCAATTTTCTTCATTGAAATAATTCTCAAACGTATCAAATTCTTCTTGAGTGAATTTAGTTATGGCTTTAGCTGCCAAATCCTTTTTTACCTCACTGATTTTCCTATTGATTATTTTGTGGCCAAACAACTCCAGATCCGCACTTGAAGCAACAATATAACCCAGTTTAAACTCCTCTTCAACGTAGAAAGTCAAACGCATTTTTAGGTTGTTGTACGCAAAAATAACGTTGTCATCTTCGTCTTTGTAATTGCGATCTGGCTTTCCGTAAAGCGCAGTCACATCATTTTGTTTCATTCCGAAAATGAGCTTCTCAATTCCGTTTTTTGGATTTATTTTCATTGTAGTCGTTTATGTTTTAATTATGATTGTTACCTATTAGGTGTTGCATTGCGCTTTCGCCACATGTGGAATCGCATAGAGTACATATCTTGGCTTGCAAAGTTCGGAAAGATTTTTACAAAGTCGGCTACTTTTCGATAGTAAAAATTAATCCAAACGAGAACTGTACTCCCAAAACTAATTTGTTATCGATATAACCACAATAAAAGCTTCACCTTCAATGAAATTCTATGAATTGAATTTTAAATCATAGTACCAAAAGAAATCCAGTGACTTTGTAAGAAAATTTTAATACATTTGAAATAATTAAAACAACGTAAATCGTCGCTTATTAGCCCTTATTGGTCGTATTGGCGAAAGTTTATTTCGTTTATATGATAGTTGGCAGTAATTGTAAAAAATCGTGCAAAAAAGACAAAAATAAATAATGACAGCATTTGCTAATTTTAATCAAGCTGTGTTCAACTCATAAGTGCAACAAACTTATTATTTAGAGTTTCAATAGGACTAAGGTAATTGAATTTTCTAATGGGTCTGTTATTAATT
>JAYTBZ010000061.1:0-2106 GCA_043736705.1 Flavobacterium sp.
ATTCATTGCATTGTATACACTATCTACCCATTTTGAACCTTCAACAGATACCTCAAAAAGTTGAGGAGTATTACTGAGTTTTATACTGTCTAAATTTTCTATTTTGGACGTTTGGTTGGCAGTAACTAGTAAAGTCTTTTTGACTTTTGTCCCAACACAACTTGAAGCAATTAAGAAAAGTAAGCCATAAAATAAAACAATTTTAACGCCTATTTTTCTCATAGAACTATTTTGTTTAAAAAAAGCGACTGTGCCAGCTATCAATGGCTGCAACTTCCCATGATTCATTGTATTCCTCTACATTATTGACCAAGTTATTAAAAACTATGGTATTCTCTGTAACCGCTTTATCCTTAACCATTTTTTTAAAATCAATCAATGGTTTGTGTGCAATGTGCTCGCCAAGTTTAAACGTTACATTCATCTTATCTAATAAATCAACATTGTACTTTTGCTCTAGACTTTGGATAAACTCTACTGAAGAATCTATAGAACAACCTGTGGCAGGCTGAACATCTTGGTTCACAGCAATGATTATAAAACGATTGTATTTTAATTCATACGATGACTCTAAGCTGGTTCCATGAGCGGCCCAACTTTCAAGAAAGGATTGCAAAGCAGTTTCTATTTCGGAAAACTCGGCATCCGAAAATTTTCTATTGGATTGATAAATCCAGATTCTAGATTCTTCGGGTAAATTTTCAAATGGAACGTACATTCGTTTTGGATTTAAGATTTCAGGACAAATAAAATTTTATTGACGCTGTATATCTGTTAAAATTTTAAAATATTTGAATTCATTTGTTGCTACATCAAAAAGTTCAATCTCCGTATATCCTACCTTTACAGAATCTTTGACTTTAAGTTCATTATTAGTCAATGCAGATGCTGTTTCAAAGTAATCTAGTAATAAAAAACTATAAGCTCTTCCGTTTTTATCCTTCAACTGCATGGAAACAAATTGATCTTTTTTAATTGCAGTAATTTGACCTTCAATAAAAGCATCAGCTGGCTGATCAACAACAAGATTCTCTTCACTTTCTCCGCCAATATCTTTTTGAGCTGATTTGCCTAACTCTAAAATAATTTCTGGACATTTTACTAGCATTTTAAGCGCTACTTTCTCGCCCATTTTTCGCATTCCCTCTTGATCATCAAACTGAATTTTCTCCTCTTCCTTGAACTCATTTATGTGACTGGTATAACTTTGAATCATACACAACCCTACTTGAGTTTGCAACTCTTTCTTATCTAGTTTTTTGTAATCTAATTTTTTTGTTACTAGGCAATCACAAGTTTCATTACCTATTATATCATACATATCTTGAGAAAAAGAATTTGTACTAAAAATTAATAGAAGTGCTATAATTATTTTTCTCATCATTACAAGTCTTGAGCATTAGCAATAAGCTCGGCAATATCCATCACCTTGACATCACTTTCTCTTTCTTTATTTTTGATACCGTCTGTCATCATCGTATTGCAAAAAGGACAACCTGCTGCAATAATTTCTGGTTTTGTTTCTAAAGCGTCTTCGGTTCTTTCAATATTAATTTCTTTGTCACCGGCTTCAGCATCTTTAAACATTTGTGCTCCGCCTGCTCCACAACATAAACCATTTGCTTTAGAACGCTTCATTTCAACTAATTCAGCATCTAATTTAAGAATTAAATCTCTTGGCGCTTCATATACATTATTGGCTCTGCCTAAATAACAAGGATCATGAAAAGTAATGCGTTTCCCTTTAAATTGACCACCTTCAATAGTAAGTCTACCATCATCTAATAAAGATTTTAAAAATTCAGTGTGATGAATCACTTCATAGGTTCCTCCTAATTCTGGATACTCATTTTTAAGTGTGTTGAAACAATGCGGACATGCAGTAACAATTTTTTTTGCTTCATAGGCATTCAAAACCTCGATATTCATCATGGCTTGCATTTGAAACAAAAATTCGTTTCCAGCTCTTTTTGCCGGATCTCCAGTACAACTTTCTTCAGTACCTAATACAGCAAAAGGTACATTTGCACGGTTTAAAATACGCACAAATGCTTTGGTTATTTTCTTAGCTCTATCGTCAAAACTTCCTGCGCACCCAACCCAAAA
>JAYTBZ010000062.1:0-2100 GCA_043736705.1 Flavobacterium sp.
CGAGCAACAAAATACTCATCTTTCTCTACATCGTAAATAGCAAATCCAAAAATCCCATTCATTTCATCTATAAAATGAGGTCCTTTTTCTTTGTACAAAGCTAAAATCACTTCGCAATCACTTTCGGTTTGGAATTTGTACTTGCCTTCAAATTGTTTACGCAATTCTCTGTGGTTGTAAATTTCACCGTTTGCTGCTAAAACCAATTGTTTATCTTCACTGAGTAAAGGTTGTTTTCCCGAAGCTGGATCTACAATAGCCAAACGCTCGTGAGATAAAATCGCTTTTTCATTGCTAAAAATACCACTCCAATCTGGTCCACGATGACGGATAATTTTAGACATTTCTAATACTTGCGGTCTCAAAACTTCCGCTTTTTGTTTGAGGTCAAAGGCACATACTATTCCACACATAACGCTATATTTTTTAAAAAAATTTATTTCTTTTGATAAAGCAAAGGTGGCGTTATAGTTCTAATTGAAAAACATAAATACTGTCTTTGGTTATATATGATAATCAAAAAATAGTATTTATGTCTAAAATGTAATTTAAATTGAACAAGGAGCAACATGAAGTTACAGATATTAAAAATGATATCCGAATCTAGTCGATAATGAAGTGTTTAGTTCTTATTTAATTTCCTCCACTGAATACTTTGTACCATTAATCTCAAAAGTAAAACCTTCTTGATTTCCCATGAGCTTATTTCCCAACGGCGATTGAGGTGATAATGCGATAACATTGATGCCATCAATAGCAATTTTTGGAAGTGCGACACTTAAGTATAAATAAATTCCGTTTGCTTTTACCAAGCTCCCCACAATAATGGTCTCAGCAATTGTAGTAGCATCAATTTTATCCAAAACTGCTTTTTGATCCAATACTTCTCTCAATTTACGATTGAGTTTTTCCTGCTCAATATGCATCATGGATAAAGCGGTTTCGTGTTTGTCTCCGGCAGAACCTTTGGCATCATTTTTAGAATCTTCGGTTAGAGCCACAATCATGTCCTTGAAAACATCGATTCGATCCTGAACTAATTGTAAATAATGGGTATGTATTTTTTGTTTGAAAGTCATAAGTAGAATTACAAGCCTGACAAGGCTTTGAACCCTGTCTGAATTTCAATAATATTTAAAAATCAAATTTATAGTTCACTCCTAAAATCACTTGAAATCCTTGAACTGGATAATTTTGCCATTTTTGGTAGGCATTATTAGTGATTTTATTTGCTCTGGCAAAAGCAGTCAATCGATCACTGTATTTAAATCCAATATTGGCATTGACATCAAAATACGATTTTAAAGTTGCAGTTCCTTCTACATACGCCGGTTCAAATGCCAATACTGTAAAATCTTTTCGCTCGCCAACATAAAAAAGATTAGCACCTGCAAACCATTTTTTAGTTATGGATACATCCAAATTAGAGCCCACTTGAATCGTAGGCAAATTCCAAGCTTCTTGTTGTACATCATTCGTATAACTACTAAAAGTTCCGTTGATCCCAAAAGATACATTTTCAGAAAAATCAGCTTTTAGCTCCCCATAAAAACGCAACGTCAACATGTCATCGTACACAACTTGAAAGGAATTCCCATAAGAATAATCGGCATTTGCTGCATAATCATTACTTCGAAACAAGGCTTTATTTCTTTCGTTTACATAGGACGCTTTGACATTATAACTTACTGTATTAGTCAATTTACCTTTTAACCCTGCAAAAATATCATATTGCTTGTCTGAAGGTGCGACTGTTAATGTTGGCGATACAAATGGATTTTCATTTGCAAAGTCCATATAGGAGTTCTGTTCTAAATTTCCTTCGGCACCAGCATAAAAAATCATCAAATCACCAACCACTTTATACGATGCATTGAATTGCGGATATATTAAAAATTTATTATTGCTGTTCACGTTATCCATACTGTAAAACAAACCAGCTCCAATATTCAGCGTCCAATCGTCCTCTTTCATCACAAAACTCGGAACAATTCCAAAATTAGTAAAACCATATTTTACACGCTCCGTATTTGTTTTAGAATAATTATTCTTGAAACTTCCGCCCACATAATCAACAATAATATTTGTTTTTACGGCACT
>JAYTBZ010000063.1:0-2099 GCA_043736705.1 Flavobacterium sp.
TTTGCAATAGCAATTGCAGGATAGATATGTCCTCCCGTTCCGCCACCACTTAATATGAATTTATACTGTTTCATTTTTATTAATTTCTAATTTTCTAAAACGACTTATTTATTCAAAACCGCATGCATTGGATTCTTAGCTTTATCTTCTATCGAATAATTTTCTGCTACGACCTCTTCCTCTTCTAATTCCCGATCAATTAATTTTTGAAGTGCTTCTTCTCTTTTTGCTGCATCTTTTAATTCCTGTACAATTTCTTCTTCTTTTTTCGTGACACTAATGATGATTCCAAGTGCAAAACAAGTCATCCAGATCGAGCTACCTCCACTACTGATTAAAGGCAATGTCTGTCCTGTAACGGGTAACAATTCTACTGCAACTGCCATATTTACCATGGCCTGAAAGATCATAGGAAAACCCAATCCTACGACTACTAGTTTTCCAAACAGCGAATTAGCCTTGTGTGATGCAATTACAAATCGAAACAACAATAATAAATACAACGCCAATACTCCTAAACCGCCTATAAGTCCATATTCTTCAACGATTATGGCAAAAATAAAATCGGAAGAAGATTGCGGTAAAAAATTTTTTTGAACACTTTTACCAGGACCTAATCCATATATTTTACCCGAAGCTATAGCAATTTTAGCCTTCTCTATTTGATAATCATCTTCATCGGGTTTATCACTTGTAAAATTATCAATACGGCTAATCCATGTATCTACACGATTGGGGAAAGCATCTGGAAAGGCTTTGGCAATCAAAATAAAAAATGTGAGAAATACAATTCCTGATCCTACAATAATTCCAATATACCGCAGCGGATATTTACCAATGAAAACCAACATCAATACCATGGAGAAAATTAATGCCGTTGTGGAAAAATTTGCAGGAAGAATAAATATTAACGTAATGAACACGGGCAACCAAAGCTCCCAAATGGAGGATTTAAAAGTGATTGGAACTACTCTATTCTTAGACAAATAGCGTGCAACAAAAATAAATAATACCATTGCTGCCAATGTAGAAGTTTGAAATGTAACTCCTATAAATGGGACTTGTATCCAACGACTGGCGTTGGCACCCGCAATTACGGTTCCTTTGATTAAGGTGTAGGCCAATAAAATCCATACAATATAAAGTGCTCCTTTAGAAATAGCTTTAAAATAGTGATAAGGCACTTTATGCACCATAAAAATAATTCCAAAACCAATACAAATATGCACGATGTGCTTCACCAAATAGCCTAATGTATTTCCGGTTCCTTGACCAATATATGCCAAGTTACTACTAGCGCTAAAAACAGGCATAAAAGAAAACAAGGCCAATAAGGCCACGAATGACCAAATCCCTTTATCTCCTTTTAAGTTGCTGACTAGTTGTTTCATTCTTTCTTTTGTTTGAAATTTTTCTTTGTTTAAAGTTTAAAGTTAACCAACTCCAAACGAAGAAAATCTTTATAAATTCTTAACCGCTTGTTTAAATTGTTTTCCTCTGTCTTCATAGCTTTCGAATAAATCGAAACTAGCACAAGCTGGTGACAATAATACAGTATCACCTTTTTCTGATAATCGTTGTGCCATTTTTACAGCATCGCTCATATTGTCCACTTCAATCATCATGTCTACAACATTACCAAAAATATCAATGATCTTTTTATTGTCCATACCAAGACAGATTATTGCTTTTACTTTTTCACGAACCAATGACATCAATTCATTATAGTCATTCCCTTTGTCTACACCTCCTACAATCCAGACAGTAGGTGTATTCATGCTGTCTAAAGCAAAAAAAGTAGCATTTACATTTGTTGCTTTAGAATCGTTGATGTATTGTATATTTTGAATTTTCAAGACTTTTTCAAGACGGTGCTCTACACCTTGAAAATTAGATAAACTCTCTCGTATAGTAGATTTTCTAATCTGCATCAATTTTGCCACAGAAGTTGCTGCCATTGCGTTTTTCATGTTGTGTTTCCCTTCTAAGGCAATATATTCCGTGTCCATTGTAAATTCTTCTTGATTGATTGAAATTTCCATTTTGTTATTTTTTATATAAGCTCCTTCACTGAATGTTTTTGTCAATGAAAAAGGAAT
>JAYTBZ010000064.1:0-4611 GCA_043736705.1 Flavobacterium sp.
GTAATCCAGCTGAAAATTATCATTAGCTTTATACTTTGAACCTACCTTAGAGATAAAAGCATTATTTCTAGAATCGGTGCTATTTTTTCTATTTTCGAGCGTTGCAATATTTGTTGTATTGGGTTCAAAAATACCACGATCAGAGTTCGTAATCGACTGATTAAATGTAGAGGAATAGGCAGCAAAACCAGTCAAGGTCCATTTTTTAGAAACAGAATGATTGATGTTTAAGGTTCCAAATTTATCGCTTGCCTTGGCTACATTATCGCCCCCAGAAAGTCCAAAGAAATTCCGATTCAGGTTTAATGTAGTTCCGCTTCTACCTATAGTATTCCTTGCGCCTCCATTTATCCTGAAAAAATCAGCTGAAGTCAAAGAAACCTCCCCAATGTTATTCAAATTTACTATGGAGTTGATACTGGTTTTAGGGGAATAGTAAAACACCTTTGGATTAAAAATATAGCCTTTATCGTTTGCTAAACCGGCACTTACATCTCCAAACCAAAACTTATCTTTTCCTTTTTTGAGTTTAATATTTAGCGCGATGTCGTCATTATTGTTTTCCAATCCCTTCATTTGAGATACCTCGTTGAAGTTTCGCAATACTTGCACTTTATCAACTGCATCCGACGGGATATTTTTGGATCCGAGTTTAGTATCGCCATCCATAAATGGTTTGCCATTGACAAATAATTTGGTTACCCTTTTTCCTTCAACTTGCACTTGACCATCAGCCATAACTTCAAAACCTGGTAGTTTCTTAAAAACATCTTCTAACTTTCGCTCTTCGCCCGTTTTAAAGGAATCAGTATTGTAAACAATGGTATCGCCTTTTATAGAAACCGGCATTTCACGGACAATTTCAACGCCATCTAACTCAATTCCTCCAGATTCCATGGTGATGTTTTGCATCATGTTTTCAGACTTAGTTACCACCGTGATTTCTTTATTTTGCATCCCAAGATAACTCAGCTTAACGACATATGTAGTGTTGGGCTTTAAATTTAAACTATACTTGCCTTTATCGGTAGTAATTGCATATGCATCCATGGCTTTAGTAGTTTGATTAACCGCCATAACATTGGCCATTTCTAAAGGCGCTTTGTTTATATCTTGAATTACTCCTTCAACTTTAATATTTTGACCGTAAGAAATCGATCCAAGAGCAAGGGCAATAAACAGTACAATTCTTTTCATTTGTTACTTTTTGAATTTAAAATTAAAACTGTCTTATCCGCCTATTCGAAAGCTTCCCATATTACTGCCACCACGTCCTTGATTCATTTCTCTCCACTCTTCCATTTTTTTTATGACAGCATCATCATACTCCTTTTGAGAAACTACTTTTCCTTTTGTTAATGCTTTGATTTCCATTTTATCCTTTGGATTCAAGACAATTTTAGAGCACAAAATTGTGGTTTTCCCATCGTTAACTTCTAGAATTAACCCTGGCAAACCCCAATATCCCTCTGGTCCTTGACTAACAGGAATTTCTGGCGTATACCAAGCCGTAATCGTTACTTCTTTGGGAAGTTCTATGGCATCCATGAAGCTGGTTTTTTTGTCTGAAGCCGCCTTATCATCTGCTTTTTCATTACCATCCTTTTTAGCTTCTTCTTTTTTAGGTCGGAAATTTCTAAAATCAGTAGCACTTGCCACCTTAATTGCGGTTGCCTTGTAACAGGTATATCCACCTATAACTCTCGTTTCAGCTTCCATTTTCCATTTTAGACTAGGCAAAGAATCTTTTACTAAAAACTCTTTCCCCATAAAATCTTTATCAACAGTATAAGTTTTTTCTTTTACATTTTTGTAATAGGTTCCACCGCCGCCACTCATGGCATTCATTATACGCATACCACCGCCAGCTTGTGCTGTAGCCTCTAACTTTTCTTCTTCTTTGTAAATTGATGCTGACTTATTAAAATTTAGAATAAATGTTTTTTCGAACATCTTTTGCATTCTTTCTTGTATCATTTTTTGCATATCTGGAGTCATATTTTTGTTGCCCTCCATTCGCGATTTAAAATCCGCTGTGCTGGTCTTTGACTCGTAAACTGCCATTCCCTGAAATTCTTGAGCTTGAAGCCCCATAAATGATGCAACAGCTAATACTAATGTGAAAATTACTTTGTACATACTTTGAGATTTTTATAAGTGAGACTAAAAAACACAGCTATTGTTACAAGCCACTAGTGTTAAAATAATACTAAGACAATTATATAAGTATATGGTTTAATTGTAAATTAGCTTTCATGAAGAAATTAGCAATTTTGCTCTTTATCAGCTCAGTTACACTTGTTTTTGGTCAAAATCAAAAACCAAATTATGTTACAATTAATTCGATTCGTTTTGATGGAGAAGAATTTATGGGTTACGATTCCTTTGGTTTTTATTATACCGTTAAAAACAATATTTTTTCTAAAATTAGTACTCGAGAAACCTTCGTGTATAAAAATTTTAGTTTGGGCAAGATCACCAAAGTTGACCTTCAAAATCCGCTTAAAATTGTCTTGTTTTATGAGAACTTCAATACCGTTATCACTTTAGACAATCAACTGAATGAAATACAAAAAGTCAATTTTTCCGAAAGTTTAGTTCCTATTGTTGCTACAGCTATTGGTATCGCTTCGCAAAATCAATTTTGGATATACAATAGCTTAAACCAGCAACTAGGTCTTTTTGATTATTTAAATCAAAATTATAAAACGATCTCCGTTCCGTTAACAGACAGCATTGCTTACTACACCTCAGATTTTAATCAGTTTTACTGGATTGATAGTAAAAACAATTGGTACAGCTGCGATATTTTTGGAAAAGTCAGTACTAGAGGTATAATCCCAGATTATGATTTGATTGTGATAATAAATGATAATCAATACATGTATTCCAAAAATGGTGTTTTAAAGTTTATAGACGTACAAAAAGAGCAAAAAACTGAAATTAAAATTTCAGAAAAATCGTTTAAAAAATTCTACTACAAGGACCAAATTTTATCTATTTTTACATTCGCAGGAATTACAAATTATAAAATCACAATACCGTAATGCACATAGCAATAGCAGGAAATATAGGTTCCGGAAAAACAACTTTAACCCGTTTATTAGCCAAACATTTTAAGTGGGAACCCCATTATGAAGATGTAGTCGACAATCCATACTTAGATGATTTTTACCATCAAATGGAACGCTGGTCCTTTAATTTACAAATCTATTTCTTGAATAGTAGGTTTAGACAAGTGATGCAAATTCGCGAAAGTGGTAAAAAAATCATACAAGACAGAACTATTTATGAAGATGCGCACATATTTGCACCTAACTTGTATGCGATGGGGTTAATGACCAACCGTGATTACCAGAATTACTCCTCTCTTTTTGAATTGATGGAATCTACTGTTAAAGCACCTGATCTACTGATTTATTTGCGAAGTTCTATTCCTAATTTAGTGGGTCAAATACACAAACGCGGTCGCGAATATGAAAACTCTATTTCTATTGACTATTTGAGTCGCTTGAACGAACGCTACGAAGGCTGGATTCAAACGTATGACAAAGGAAAATTATTAATTATTGATGTAGACAACATCAACTTTGTGGATAACCCAGAAGATTTAGGGACTATTTTTAATAGAATTGATGCGGAGTTGAACGGGTTGTTTTAATCCTCTCCCCAACCCTCTCCGAAGGAAAGCGAGTAAAAATTAAATAAAAAACATAGAAATAAAAAATGCCTTGCAAATTGCAAGGCATTTTTTGTTAATCTGATCTTTATAAAACTCTACTTCGCAGCATCTATTTTAGCTTGAACTTCTGCGTCAGTACCTTCAAAAATTTTAATATCTTCTTTACCGTTAATGGTTGTTTTGATAGTCGCTTTTACTTTTCCATCTAAATTAGTTTTTTCGATTGAAACTTCTTTTGTAATTGTTTGATTCTCCACACTACCAGCGCCCATGAATTTACATGTTTTACTGTCGCATCCTTTGGCCATACATTCTTCTTTAGACATCGAAGTACACATTTCAGTAGTTGCACAACAAGCCGCTTTTTCTGAAATTGTATGGGAACCATTTCCTAATATTGGAGCAATCACCAAACCTATTAAACAAGTCAATTTTATCAAAATATTCATCGATGGCCCAGAAGTATCTTTAAACGGATCACCAACAGTATCTCCAGTCACTGCAGCTTTATGCGCATCAGAACCTTTGTATGTCATTTCACCATTAATTAGTACTCCAGCTTCAAATGATTTTTTGGCATTGTCCCAAGCACCACCAGCATTGTTCTGGAAAACTGCCCAAAGCACACCTGAAACGGTAACTCCAGCCATATAACCACCTAACATTTCAGCAATTAACTGGTTGTTATCAGCATACACTAACTTCCCAAGAAGTACAATAGCAATAGGGAAGCCAATAGTCAATATTCCTGGCAACATCATTTCTCGCAAAGCCGCTTTAGTAGAAATGTCCACACATTTTGCATATTCTGGTTTTCCAGTTCCTTCCATAATTCCTGGAATTTCTCTAAACTGACGACGTACTTCATACACCATATCCATTGCCGCTTTCCCCACAGAGTTCATGGCTAAGGCCGAGAAAACTACAGG
>JAYTBZ010000065.1:0-2085 GCA_043736705.1 Flavobacterium sp.
GTGCATCTTTAACCATTTCATTGGTAATACCTGTTAATGCAAAAATGGCGGGTGGTATTTCTTTTTGTGGGTTGACCAATGTTTCCCAGCGGTGAATTACATTTTTTCCATCATGAATAACAATAGCAATTTCAGTAATTCGGCTGTGAGTTGCATTTCCACCTGTGGTCTCAATATCTACTATTGCGTATTCTTGTTTTCTCATTTTATGCTGTGTAGTTCATAGCGACTGCTCTTAAAGTGACATTATTATAACTTAGCCATTTAAAAATTTTAAAACTCAAATTTTTCGTAAAAAAACTTATCCATCGCACTCGAAATGACTCTTAAATTTAACAATTTAAAGGATTTCTAATTATTTGGCTAAAAAATTCTTGTATGCGGTTAAAGTGACACTGTTTTAAATTAGTTCCAAAAAATTTGTTACTGAAAAAATTTTTTGATGCTAGTAATCTCGAAAAGTATTTCCCTCAGAATCAAAAAAAATGCTAATTAAAATTTAAAAGCCATTTAGGAAACTACAAAGTAGCAATTTCTTAAATGACTTTTATAATTAAATAGATAGATAGTGCTAAAGCTTACTAATAAAACTACCGTAGATGTCTTTAAACTGAAACCCTTCAGAAAAGCGGTCTTTACTTAGTTTTTTATATTCTACTAATCCCCAAAGAATAAATTCTTTCATAAATAACTTATCTTCTTTTTCAAGTTGTGGTTGGTATTTTTTAATCAAAACCTCAAGCGGAACTATGCTGTTTAAGGTTCTTTCATACTGTTCATCGGAACAATCGTCTACTAATTCGAAACCACTTTCAACAAAAAACCATTCGATGATATCTGTATAGGCCGTTTTTTGACCTTCTTTCTCTAGTTTTTCAATTTTTGGAAAATAAGCTGGAAAAAAAGTATGAATCGCATCACCTAGTAAATGTTGTGCCACTGCAGCCGCTCCCTCCTGCTCTCCTTCGTAAACCAATTCGACTTTTCCTGTAATAGCAGGAATAATTCCCATAAAATCTGACAGGCGCAAGCTCGTTCTCTCCTCACCCGACTTCAAGGCGCGACGTTCTGCAGTACTCAATAAATTTTCAAAAGCAGTAATGCTTAATCGGGCACTCACACCACTTTTGTTATCGATATATTCACTTTCGCGTGCTTCAAAACTAATTTGTTCTAACAAATCTCTCGCTAGTGAAGGTACATAAACCATATCACTTTGAGTAATGTCTAGTTTTGCTTCCTGCTCTGTTATGGTGCGTGCTATTTTAATAGTATCTGGGTAATGCGTTAAGATTTGGGATCCTATTCTATCTTTTAGTGGTGTAACAATACTACCTCGATTGGTATAATCTTCTGGATTTGCAGTAAATACAAATTGCATATCCAGTGGCATTCTTAGTTTAAAACCCCGAATTTGTATATCGCCTTCTTGCAAGATGTTGAACAATGCAACTTGAATTCTAGCCTGTAAATCTGGTAATTCATTGATTACAAAAATACAACGATTTGCTCTAGGAATCATACCAAAATGAATCACTCGATCATCTGCGTAAGAAAGTTTTAAATTGGCCGCTTTGATAGGATCTACATCCCCAATCAAGTCAGCCACTGTAACATCCGGTGTGGCTAGTTTTTCAAAAAAACGTTCGTTTCTATGCAACCACGAAATGGGTGTGTCATCGCCTTTGGCCTCAATGATATCCTTAGCAAAACGTGAAATGGGTTGCAAGGGATCATCATTAATCTCTGAACCTGTCACAAACGGAATGTATTCATCCAACAATTCGATCATTTTTCGAGCCAATCTCGTTTTGGCTTGACCACGAAGCCCTAATAAATTAATGTTGTGACGAGATAAAATCGCTCGTTCCAGTTCTGGAATAACCGTGTTTTCAAATCCATGTACGCCTTCAAATGTTGGCTTTCCTGTTTTTATTTTTTCTCTAAGGTTAGATCGCAATTCGTCTTTGATGCTTTTGCTCACATAACCTGATTTTTTTAATTCGCCTAAAGTTTTTATGGTATTCATTTATTTTTTTATTGAAATTGATACATTGATTTATTCTCAGAGTTTGCGTTAGGGAT
>JAYTBZ010000066.1:0-4581 GCA_043736705.1 Flavobacterium sp.
TGCAGGAAAACAAGTAGATGTTTTTGCCATAGGTAAAAAAGGAAATGATGTTTTAAGCAAAACGCTGTCTGTAGTTGCAAATCATAGTACTGTTTTTGACGATTTGACTTTTGATAACGTTGCTAAGATCTCAGATCTTTTGACTCAGAAATTTCTTTCTGGTGAATATGACAAAATAGAGTTGATTTATAATCAGTTTAAAAATGCCGCAACACAAATCATTCAAACGGAGCAATTTTTACCATTAGCACCTATAAAATCTGATTTACCTGCTTCAACAGGTGATTATATTTTTGAACCTTCAAAAGAAGAAATTGTGTTGACTTTGATTCCAAAATCATTAAAAACACAATTATATAAAGGTATTCGTGATTCATTTGCTTCAGAGCATGGAGCACGTATGACTGCGATGCACAAAGCAACTGATAACGCGACTGAATTGAGAAATCAATTGAAATTAACGTACAACAAAGCACGTCAAGCTTCGATTACTAACGAAATCTTAGAGATTGTTGGTGGAGCGGAAGCATTGAATGGGTAATTTAGTATTGATTCAAAATATATTTTAAGAGCCAACACCTGTTGGCTCTTTTTTTGTTTAATTTTATTGTTTAAAATAACACTAGGAAGAATGCAATTAAAAATTAGAGAACTCACCACAAAACAAGAAATGCTGGCGCAATACCCAGTAATGCAATATTTGTATACCAATTTCAGTTTAGAGAAATACAATACCTACCTTGATGATATGATCCCATACAACTACAAGCAAATTGCTGTTTTTGAAGGTGAAGTATGTGTTGGACTCTCCGGATTGTGGTCTGGAACTAAACTTTGGTCTGGTAAGTATTTAGAGATTGATAATTTTATTGTTCATCCAGAGCACCGCAAAAAAGGAATTGGCAAAATCCTAACGGATTATGTCGATGCAAAAGCCAAAGAACTCGGTTGTACCATGATTGTTTTAGACGCATTTACCGGGAATTATACCGCGCACCGTTTTTACTATAATCAAGGATATGTGCCCAAAGGGTTTCACTTTCTTAAGATACTAAACGAAGAAGGATTAAGCTAAAGAGAAGCTTATGAACAGATACATCATAATTACTTTACTAGTTTTACTGGCAATTAGCTTGAGTTTTTGTGCCATGAAACTGGAATTACAAACCACTTTTCCACAAGAAATACAGACTGTTTTCTATCAGAAAGAGAAACTAAAAAAGGGGAGTGAGGGAATTCATTTTTATATCGAATTCAAAAAACCGTTAAACAAATCGATTGCGTTAAAGAAAATATATTTTTTACATCATCAAGATAGCGTTCAAGAACTTACTCCCCAAAACTACAAAGTAGATTTGGTAACATCGAATACTATAAATGATTTGATTTTAGATATGGATCCCGCCAAAGAATATGGCAACAAAGCACCTATAATTTCAAAGGTCAAATTCGATATCAAACCCACAGAAGCAGTATTAGAATACAAGTTAAATAACAAAACTTATTATTTTAAAATTTCTAATGTCTTCGAAAAACCGCTCTAATTCAATTTTTTTCTAAGACGAAACAGCTGTAAAAACAAAAAGGTACTGAAGTCATTTAAATCAAAGAATTAGTTATTTTTGTTTTCTTAATTTTAATAAATACACCATTTTGGGATTATATAAAAATCTTTTTAAACAAACTGCGATATACGGCTTAGCAACAGTAATTCCCAGAATGTTCAGTTTTTTTTTGGTGCCTTTATATACGGATTTACTTCCTAAAGCGGAGTATGGAAAGATTTCGATTGTTTTTGCCTACATGATTTTTTTCAACGTGGTTCTTGCGTACGGAATGGAAACCGCTTTTTTCCGTTTTTATAATAAGGAAACCGATAAAAATGCTGTAGTAGAAACTACATCTGTATCCCTATTTTGGACGTCAATCGTCTTTTTATTTGTAGCGTTATTGTCACGTAACTTGTTGTCTTTGTGGACAGGAATAGACCAACAATACATAAATTATACCATCTGGATTTTAGTTCTTGATGCGCTTGTTATTGTCCCATTTTCCAAGCTAAGAGTCAATCAGCAACCCACAAAATACGCTATTATCAAGGTAGGAAACGTGGCCGTTAATTTGCTTTTGAATCTTTTCTTTTTGATTTATTTGCCTGCTATTACCCAATCAAATCCCAACCATTTTTTAACTGCGTTGTATCTTGAGGATTTTCAAATCGGCTATATTTTTGTCTCTAATATTATAGCGAGTTTAGTAACTTTTTTGGTATTATCTCCCAACTACCTTATCCTGAAATGGCATTTCGATTACAAGCTTTGGAAACGCATGATGCAATATGGCATGCCTATTATGATCGCTGGAATCGCATTTGCCATCAATGAGCAGTTCGATAAAATTTTATTGGGAAAGTTACTTCCAGCCAATACAGCCGCTGCCGAAGTGGGAGTATATTCCGCCTGTTATAAACTCGGCTTATTTATGGTTTTGTACCGCACCGCTTATACCTTAGGAATCGAACCCTTCTTTTTTAGCCACTCGGATAGTCAGGATGCGCCACAAACCTACGCTACAATTACCAAATATTTTGTCATTTTTGGGTCTTTTATATTACTATCAGTTATAGTTTTTGCTGATCTGCTTAAACTAATTATGATCCGAGATGAATCCTACTGGGAAGCCATGAAAGTAGTGCCGCTCATCATTTTAGCTAATTTTTTTCTCGGTATTTACACCAATCTTTCGGTTTGGTACAAACTCATCGACAAAACGCATATTGGCGCATACATTTCCATAGTGGGTGCCATAATTACCTTAGCATTGAACTTTCTTTTAATTCCTACAATGAGTTATTACGGTTCTGCAATTGCCACGATTGCAGCTTACGGCAGCATGATGACCATCTCTTATTATTTTGGAAACAAATATTACCCCATACCGTACGAAAGCAATAAAATCGTCATGTATTTATTGCTTTCTATAGGTTTTTCAGCAGTTTCATTTTATGGCTTCAGAGAAAATTATTTCGTTGGTGTACCGCTATTGTTAGCATTCCTATATTTTATTTACTACAACGAGAAAAAATTAGTAATGAAAATTATAAAAAGAAAACCGAAGCATAATACCGTTTAGGAGCCAATCGTGCTGTACGTTACAAGCTTTTTTATGAAATTGCTTTTTTCTACGACTTAAAAGGAGCTTCCTTCGGTCGCTCTTTCAACTCAAGAAAAAATACAATTTCATAAAAAAGGCTTTTCACTTCCATCACGGCTAAAACCCAGAATCTAAAACATAAATACTATAAATAGACAAGGCGATACTTGTTCCAAAATAAAAAATAAAAATGACAATAAACATCATCAACAAATCACAACATGCCTTGCCAAACTATGAAACCATAGCTTCGGCAGGAATGGACTTACGTGCTAACTTATCTGAATCTATAACATTAAAACCATTAGATCGAGCCATCGTAAAAACAGGACTTTTTATAGAATTACCCATAGGTTACGAAGCGCAAGTAAGACCTCGAAGCGGACTAGCTGCAAAAAACGGAATCACAGTCTTAAATGCTCCCGGTACAGTAGATGCCGATTATCGTGGTGAAATTGGAGTTATTTTAGTAAATTTATCCAATCAGGATTTTGTAATCGAAAACGGCGAACGCATAGCACAACTCATCATCGCAAAACATGAACGCGCAGAGTGGATTCAAGTTCAGGAATTGACAGAAACCTCCAGAGGAGAAGGCGGTTTTGGTAGTACTGGAGTAAAATAGATTTAATAATATAAATATTGAAAAATTTAAAGATTTGCGCTACGCTTTAAATTTTTCAATCGTTTAATTTTTCAATAAAAAAACATGAAAATAATTGTCCCAATGGCTGGTCGTGGATCACGCCTTCGCCCGCATACGTTAACCATTCCTAAACCATTAATTCCTATTGCTGGTAAACCAATAGTACACCGCCTAGTAGAAGATATTGCTGGCGTATTAAATCAAGAGATTGAGGAAGTAGCTTTCATCATTCATGAAACTTTTGGCAAAAAAGTAGAAGAAGAATTAATCGCTATCGCCCAAAAACTTGGTGCAAGAGGTACCATTTACTATCAAAACGAGGCGTTAGGCACTGGTCACGCCATTATGTGCGCTAAAGATTCATTGAGCGGACCTGCAGTAATTGCTTATGCAGATACGTTGATTCGAGCTGATTTCGATTTAGATAAAAATGCCGACAGTGTGATTTGGGTCAAACAGGTAGATCAACCAGAAGCCTTTGGTGTGGTAAAACTAAACGAAGCAAATGAAATAGTAGAATTAGTCGAAAAACCAGAAGCATTTATTTCAGATTTAGCTGTGATTGGGATTTACTATTTCAAAGATGTAGCGGTACTAAAAAACGAATTGCAGTTAGTGCTAGATAATAATATTATCCATGGAGGCGAATACCAAATTAATGACGGTATAAAGCAAATGATGGCAAAAGGCATGAAATTTGTCCCAGGAAAGGTAGACGAATGGATGGATTGTGGAAACAAAAATGTCACTGTAGAAACCAATTCACGAATGCTAGGTTTCTT
>JAYTBZ010000067.1:0-2078 GCA_043736705.1 Flavobacterium sp.
GGTTGTCGAAAACCATAAATTACCACGCGTTTCTTTTAGTTTAACATTAGACAATGATCCGTACACAGAAGGCGACAAAAAAGGTGTCGCTGACATGACCAGTACGATGATGGGAAGCGGAACGACTAAAATTTCAAAAACAGCGTTTAATGAGGAAGTAGATTTCTTGGGTGCCAACATCAATTTTAGTGCAAGTGGCGCCTCAGCAAGTTCGTTATCTAAATATTCTGGAAGAGTTTTAGAATTAATGGCAGATGGTGCTTTGAATCCAGTATTCACACAAGCAGAGTTTGACAAGGAAAAAGCAAAACTTATTGAAGGTTTAAAATCGAATGAAAAAAGTGTTTCGGCAGTAGCAGCAAGAGTGGTTGACGTTTTAACTTACGGAAAAAATCATCCTGCTGGGGAATATGTAAGCGAAGCTACTTTAAAAAATGTAACACTTGCGGATGTTCAAGCAAATTACAATACGTATTTCGTTCCAAGTAACGCTTACTTAATCATTGTTGGGGATGTGAAATTTAGTGAAACCAAAAAAATGGTAGAGAAATTTTTTGGACCATGGAAAAAAGCAATCGCTCCTTCAATAACATTCTCTGACCCTAAAGATGTACCGCAAACACAAATCAACTTTATTGATATGCCGAACGCAGTTCAATCAGAAGTGGCAGCGATAAATGTTTCGAATCTAAAAATGACAGATCCAGATTATTTTGCTGTTTTGATAGCAAACCAAATTCTAGGTGGAGACTTTAACAGTTACATCAACATGAACTTAAGAGAAGCTCACGGATGGACGTATGGAGCAAGAACGAGTATTTACGGAGACAAACGCGTAGCTACTTTCAATGCTTCGACACAAGTTCGTAATGCGGTTACTGACAGTACAGTTGTTGAGATTTTCAAAGAATTCAAAAAAATCAGAACAGAGAAAGTAACAGACGAAATGTTAGCCAGCGTAAAAGCAGGTTACATTGGACGATTTGTTATGCAAATTGAGAAACCACAAACAGTGGCAGGATATGCTTTAAGAATTCAAACGCAAAGCCTACCAGCTGATTTTTATGAGAATTACATAAAAAATATTAGTGCAGTAACAGCAGATGATGTTTTAAGAGTAGCAAACAAATACTTCTTGGAAAATAACAGCAGAGTAGTAATTGTAGGTAAAGCGGCAGATGTTGCTCCAAGCCTTGAAAAATTAAAATATCCAGTACTGTATTTTGATAAATATGGTAATCCAACTACTAAACCAGAGTTTAAAAAAACGGTTCCTGCTGACGTAACTGCAAAGAGCGTAATTGAGAATTTCATCAAAGCTATTGGTGGGGAAAAAGCTGTAAACGCTGTAAAAACAATTGCAATGAACGGTAGCACAACTATCCCACAAGCACCATCACCACTTAGTTATACCTCTAAAGTTGATGATAAAGGAAAATTAATGGTTGAACTAGCAATGGGAACCATGAGCATCATGAAACAAGTTGTAAATGAAAAAGGTGCTTATGTAATGCAACAAGGACAACGTCAAAATCTTGAAGGCGAAATGCTAAATGATATGAAAGCAGAAGCTACACCATTTGAGGAATTGACTCTTGTAACAAAATCTGGCTTAACGCTTGAAACTATTGAATCTATCAACGGGAAAGATGCCTATGCCGTAAAAAATGGTAAAAGAACTCTTTACTACGATGTCGTTTCAGGATTGAAAGTTGCTGAATCTAAAGTAATGGAACAAGGTGGAAAAAGCATGACTCAAACTACAAACTACGGAGACTACAGAGAAGTAAAAGGAGTTAAAGTTCCTTTTAACATTATCCAAAATGTAGGTTTTGAATTGGATATCAAAATGTCTGATGTAAAAATAAATGAAGGCGTTTCTGATGCTGATTTTCAATAAACAAATAGCACATAAATAACAAAGGTTGTCTAGCAATAGGCAACCTTTTTTGATTTAAAATATTTTGGGCGTGACCCCATAAAAAAAGGGACCAACTAGCAATACCGGCTAGTTGGTCCCTTTTTTTATGGGGTCGGGCAATACGCGCTACTTCGGTAGCTTGCTGCTTTCCCTCACG
>JAYTBZ010000068.1:0-4544 GCA_043736705.1 Flavobacterium sp.
CTTTCGATAAATAATCTACATTTTTGCGCATCACATAACGCCATACTGCTTGGTTTATAGGCGTGTAATCGCTATAATCCTGAGGCTTAATAAATTGTCTTAAATGTTGAGGCAATCGATCTAATAAGAGATTGCTTTCTATTGTTGAGTTCATATCGAAAACGTTGTAATTCAGTTGCAAAAGTACGAATTTAAGGAGCTAGTTCCCGCTTTTCATTACAAGTTTTTGTAAACCCGTTCATTTTTCTAAAGTTCCCTCAAGAGCTTCCTTTGGTCGCTCTGCGGCAACAAGAAAAACTAAAACGGCTCTCGGAAAAAGCTTTTCATTTCACTCGGGGCTAGGGGATTTGGGGGATTAATTTGAGATTTACTTTCATTCAAGATGACTAAACAGCGGTCAGTCATTGTGTGAAACGAAGAAATCTCACTAAAAAATGCAGATAAATATATAATCTTTATTGCAAGCGTTACGATTGCAATAAAATAAAAATTATTATTTTTAAACAAGATTCGAAAATATTACAACTATCAAGGAGTTAATGTAATTTTAAATTTTAGTATTTTTTTTATAATGAAAAATGACTTTCGTGATAATAATTAAAATGTAAATAAATAAAATTGTAGCCATAATACAAATGCAGTAAAATATAATTATTATAAAATCAAAATTTGTTAAAATTCTATTAGTGATAAAACTAATTATGTAAAGTGATATAGATGAGGAGGTTATTATTATCAAGTGTGTGTTTATTTTTTTATATCTCTTTATCTGTGAAATTGTAAAATATCTTTTTTGATCTATTAAAGGAGAAGTAATTCCATTATTAATGCTTTCAAGTACTTTATTTAATTCATCTTTTTTATTAATTATAAACGAATAAATCACAGTAAATAGAGTAATAGCAATACCAAATATCACTAGGAATAAATTTAAAAAATCATTTAATATATTTATAAAAGACTCATTCATCTCCGTTCTTTAAGTATTGTTCTAGAACTGTTTTTAATCTTAAAGTTACAAAATCATTTTCATATAATTTTTCTAATTCGTCCTCATAGATTATTGTAGACATGTTAAATATTTGTTCAACGAGGTCATTAAAACCATGTTGCGCATCTGCTTTATGTTCTTGAGTGATTTTATATTCCTTTTTAGATACGATTAGCTTTATTATTCGTTGCTTGAATTCGTTAAAAGGACTTCGGATTAATTCTTCAATTTCTTTAAAAGGCATATTTAAAAAATCATATTCTTCTTTTCGTGTCAATTTTGAACTTGTTCTATATTTTTCAAATTTTGGATTAACAGTACTTTCGTCAAAACTTATTGCATTTAATTGCATTTTGATTTGAGGAAGAATTTTGTTTTCTTTAATTTCCTTCAATACTGTTGGCAATTTTACGGATTTTATGGGTTGATTTAGAATTTTAGTAAGGACTAATTTTGCGGTACTAATAATGTCGTAACTATCTTTATTAGGGTCATCATAAACTAATATTACCCAAAATATTGACTGTTTTTCAGTTCCAATTATTTTTGGATATAGCATAACAAAATTATTTTCACTACCAATTTTGTCGTTATTTTCAAGTTGATGAGTTTCACTGGGAGTAATTAAACAGCCTTCTAAATTCGTGTTATATGCGGAAATTTTGAGTAGTAGGTAAGGAGTTGTGTCAAATGAATTTTCGATAATTTGAATATTACCAATTTCTCTTTTAATAATTTTATTCCTTTTGTCAGAAGTTACAGAACTTTCATTTTTGTTATGCTTTTCAATCTTTAATTTAGCATTGTTTATGAATTCTTGGTAAGTAATACCGCTAAAGATATTATCTGTCCGTTCAATTCTATCAGAAGTAAATACTGGAATTTTTATAACGTACTCCTTTTGTTGTAATTTTTTTGACATATAAAGATTTATTGGTTTTTTTAATTCATGCTAAGTTATTGATTTTAAGAAAAAGAGTACGAGTAATTTATTAAAAAATTAAAAATTAGGGAGTGTAGAGAAAATTAAAGACAAATGTAGAATGTTTTTTAACAGCTAAACCCGTAATAATACTGTTTCGAATCTATTTATTAAAAAACACTATTTTATTTTACCAGTTCAAAAACCAATACCTGTGTTTTCTGTTTATCTGAAAAATTATTATCCGAAACAAAAATGATAGATTGATTGCCATTTGCCAGTTTTGGACCAAAAGTAATTCCCTCTACATTATCAATAAAAATTCCTAGATCATCCATATTCAGAATTAGTTTTTTTGAAGCTAAATTGAATTTTTGGTTTTGTAAGGAAAGATAATTCTTAACATTGGTTGCGTTATTCAAATCGAATAAAAATACTTTAATGGTGCAGGCTGGTGTTCCGGTTGAGTAGGAACGTTCTACAACCAGTAACTGATTTTTACCATAATATTGAATCGCCGAAACACCATTTACAGCAAAACTACCTTTCGGATTGGGTTCAAGAGCAATAGGCTCTAACTTATAGCCAAATTGTGAAGTGTTCTTTTTGGTTTTGACATCAAATTCATAGAGTCTGATTATACCGCCTTTATTGGTGTTGGCTTGGTCGCCGTCTTCAAATAAAGGTTCCTCAGTATGTGAGTATATCGTTTTGAATTTCGAATCAAATGCAATTCCCTCCAAAGTTCCATTGTTTCGGGGCCCTTTTTCTTCTTGGTGCATTTTTAAATTATCTGGTAAGGTGAAAGCGTTTAGAAAATTTCCTTTTAAATCCATGATATTCAAGGAAGGGTTTTGCAAGATTTGCTTTTCACCAGTAACAACTCTAGCGCCTTCGCTACTCCAAATCAAAGTATTTGTTTTTGGATTGAATCGAATGTCTTCGGGATCTGCCGAGGTGGTAGGAGTGGAATTCCAATTACCAAAAGCAGTTCTACTTTCATTTTTAAGGGTGATAACGCTTTGAAAATCGATACTTTGTATTTTATTTTCAAATAGCGGAATTTTAGCGGTGTAAAACCTCGAATTGTTGTACACAGATCGATCGTCACAAATGAGATAATACAAATCATTTTTTTTATCATAATCGATACCGGATAATCCGCCTACTTTTGTATTTTGAAAAGTTTTATCAAAGGGAATTTCGATAACGCTCATTAGTTTTAAATTGGGAGCCGATCTGTTTTCTACACTGTTTTTTAAATTTGAACACGAAAAAATAAAAGTGGAAAAAACCAAAAGAAACGCTAATTTACGCATAGAAATAGGTTTGCAATTAAAAAAAAGTCAGATTGATACTTCAGATAAAATTTAGGAATGATTCTTTTGATTTTTTTCTTCGTTTCGGAAATATTCAATTTTATAATTAAACATTTCTGCCATGTTCTTTGCACGAAGTTTGGCTTCTTCAGCTAGCTCACCAGTAAATAAACTATCGGTAGTTTGAGTAAACAGCTTCATCCAGCGATCAAAATGTTCTTTGGCAACTGGTAATTGTTTGTGAGGCGGAAAAGGGCTTCCGGAATACGAGTGTACTTCTAGCAAGATGGTTTGCCAAAAACGATACATTTTTTCAAGATGTTCTGGCCAACGATCGCCTATTTTTTCATTAAAAATAGGGCCAATGAAATCGTCTTTTTGAACTTGAGAGTAAAAAGTATCTACCAATAATTTGATATCTTCCAGTGAGGTAATGTCGTTTTTTGCAGTCATATTTGGGTATAAAAAAACCTACGCAAAGGTAGGTTTTTATGTTTGAATCTTTGAAGAAACTATTTTGCTTGTGGAGGATATTGTTTTAAAATTTCAGCTACAAATTCATTAATCCTTTTTTCTTTGTCTCCTCGATTTTGGTTTAGATAACCGATACCTTCTCCTTGCCAAACTAATTCTTTTTTCTTGGCATCGATTAAATCAATAAATAAGGTGCCTTCGGTAGAAGAACTTGCTACAGTATTTTGTCCTCCCCACATAAACGGATTCCAACCCCAACCCCAGCCGTATCCCCAACCCATGTTGAATTGATTGACATCTATTTTTTCTCGTTCTTTAGTAAATATATTGATCAATAAGTCAGGATTTTCACTTTTGGTCATGCCTTTATTGTTTAATTCACGATCAATTGCGTTCAATATTCTTTTTTTGTCTAATTGAGATATTTCGGCTTTGTCAATTCCATTTTTGTGAAAAGCGTAGGTTTTATAAGGAGCAAAATCTACTTTGTTGTCAAAATCAGAATATACCCGAACAGAAGCGCAGGATGCAAATACAAGGAGAAATACTGCGGTGAGTAGTTTGATGGTTTTCATAATGTATAATATTAAGTAATTAACGTTGTTTTTCAGTTTTAGAATTCTAATAAATCATCTGCAACTATATTAGGGATGGTTACTTTTAATAAAGGTTGCGTTTCCATTGCTCTTTTTATTGCAAAAATGGCACCTTCATTTCTTGCCCAGCTTCGTCTTGAAATCCCATTGTTTACATCCCAGAAAAGCATTGATGCTAAGCGTTTTGAAGCCTCATTTGAACCATCAAGAACCATACCAAAACCACCGTTAATTACCTCGCC
>JAYTBZ010000069.1:0-2068 GCA_043736705.1 Flavobacterium sp.
GTTGAAATATCACCACAACTAAAACAAATGGTTTTAAAAGCATCATCTAAATTGAACTTTTCTACAAATTCAGCTTTAGTGACTTGGTACCTTTCTAACACATAAGGTTCAAATTGTGGCGTTCCAACCACCTGAATATTTCCTTCTTCAACTGAAGTGTAAAACTGTTGCAACTCTATTTTCATTAATTCACTCCAAACCAAATAATAATCAAAATTGGCTGACATTCTTCCTTTGGAAGCCAAATTGTCCCAAGAAAAAATAAATGTAGCGGTCTTCACTTTTAATTGCGCTGCCTGAAAAACAAGAGGGGCAATATAAGGCGGTCGCTGGTGTGTAAAAAACAATAAATCAAAATTCTCGTTTTCTAAAATTGTTTTATATTGAGTAGTTATCGAATTACTTCTGAATGATTTTTGTTGCCAAAAATGAAAACGTTGAATCCATTTTTCAGAATGCAAAGTGGCAGTTAATTTAAAAATAAAACGGGTTGCATAGCCTCTAGGTGATTTAGATGCGGTCGTGTTGACTCTTAAACTATCTTGAATTCCAAAATTATTGTTTTTATGCAATTGCAAATGCGCTATTTCTTTCGCTTTCCTAAAAAACCATGTTTTAAACCTTTCTTCAAAAACATCCAACTCAATAATTTTTGATTGTGTCACAAAGTCCCTATAGATATGGTCTGGCAAACAAGAGAGTATGACTACCTCATCGAATAATTTCTCGGCTTCCGCCAAAAAATCGCTCAATATAAAATTCCGGAACCCTACTCCATCAGTAATTACAACTCCTAGTTTTTTCATTTGGCCAATTTTCTATAGATTTTCTCGTAAAATTTTAGCACGAGCTGTTCTAGAGCAAAAGTACTTTTTTTGTATAGCTTTGTTTGAATTGACAAAGAGTTTTTTGGAATTGCTACGATCTGCATTTTTTCTATGACACGATTGATTCTTTTAGTATGCTTTTCATTTTCACCATAGCTTCTAGCATACCAAGTATGACATAAAATTTCTTTATTATTGAAAACTAACTTATTTGAAATTCCATCTGAATCCATTAAAGTCTCTAAAAAAAGAAATTGTTTACCCTTTCTTCTCAGCCATAAATAAAAGCAGTAATAAGGTTCGTAAAGACTAGTGTTATCATAATCAAATGGTAATCTAGTTAAGTCATCTTGAAATTCATTTGGAAAACAAAACTGATTTTTGAGCATTTCCTTTCTATTCCATATGGCTTCGATTTCTTTGAAATGTAATATTGAAAAAAAAGTGTTTATAACAAATGGATTTTTATTTCGATGGGCAACACTTCCTCCGTCTCTAACGCCACAAACTGTCATTTGCTTTGCTTTCATTTCGTTGATAATATCAAAAACCGAATTCGGATCATAAAAAATCACATCCTCATCTGCCATTATTAGCCACTCAATTCCTTTGCCTTTCAGCCTTTGCATCATGTATTTGATGCTGTGAATTCCATGCATTCCGTTGGTTCCATCAATTATATAGTGCGGAATCCCTTTTGGAAAAAGCGATGCAGTTTTAGTATACAAATCAAAATTTGCAACTGTAGTCAATAGTGCTATTGAGGAAGTATCCAAATCCTTAAATATTAAAAATTGTCTTTGAACTGTTTCTGTTGATTGATATCCCAAAAACTGCTCTTTTGAAGGGTTTTTACAAATAATTGAGCACTATTTCCTGCTCCAAAATGACCTGTATCAGTACTAACTTTATGTGAAACCACACTTTTCAAAGCTTGTTTAATATTGTTTATATTATAATCTATATTTATAATATCAGCATTTATCGTTCTATTTTGTTGGCGCGTACCGATGTTAATAATTGGTAATCCGTAATACGGCGCTTCCCGTATTCCAGCACTACTATTTCCTATAATAAATTGTGCATTTTTTAATAAGGTTAAAAAATATTCAAATCGAAGGGATGGAATAATGCGAAATCTAACATTGCCTTTCAATTTCTGATATTCATCAATTATACATTGGCTTCCTAAATCGTTGTTGGGATAAATCACGATATAATTATGGATATCGGTTTGTAAG
>JAYTBZ010000070.1:0-10191 GCA_043736705.1 Flavobacterium sp.
GTAATAACAATAGGACTTTCTAAACCTGCAGAACCTCCTAAACCAACTGTAAGTGAACTGGTTACAATTTGGGCATACATTTGTTTTTTGGGAATAATACTCGCTTTTTTTGCAACAGCATATAAAATTTGCGAGGTTCCTTTTTGAATTGTTCCTCCTAAAACTCTTTTGACAACAAAAACAGTAAGCAGAATACCAATTATGGGCAGTAAACTATTAAGGAATCCTAATTTTAAAATTCCACTGACATAAGTAGCAAATGAGAATACCCAATGCGCAAAAGTTTTTAAAACAATAACAGCAAAGGCTGCCGAAATTCCAACTAGAACGGATGATAAAAATATAAACTGCTTTGGCGTCAACATAGATTGCGCAAAAGCTATTATGGTTTCTAATTTAGAAATATATTTTTTGAACATGATACTTTTTAAAAGGGGTGCAAAACTACTATTATTTTAATTTCAACAAATATTTTTCAACGCTTCTTTTGCACTTAAAGGTTTTAATGTAACGTTTTTTACAAATGTTGCTACAGCTTCTGGATTTGATTTTGCATATTCCCGTAATGCCCAGCCGATTGCTTTTTGAATAAAAAATTCCTTAGAATGTTTATGTTTTAAACATTCAGCAAATAAAAAATCAGCATTCGTTTTTTGTTTGTAACCCAATTGGAATAAAATAGCACTTCGGTTCAACCACATATTTTCTGATTTTGAAAATAGTTCTATTACATTTTTGGTTTCCAATGGAAATTCTAAAAGGTATTCACCCAAAATATACTTTGCAATTGTATCAACACTGTCCCACCAAGAGTTATTTAGGATCAGTTTTTCAATCAGTTGAATATCTTCTTTTTTATAATTCCCTTTGAGTTCTTTTATCAAAATTTCAATGGCACAATAATGAAATTCCCGTTCTGGCTTTAAATATAAATCTAATGCAATTGTTCTTACGTTTATTGAAACGGCTCCTTTATTTTCTTTCCAAATTTCCTTTAAAACACGTCTTCTTTCCTCAGTTTTTATTCCAAAAAAAGGAAAGTTATTCTTCATGTATTTTGCCATGGCAAAAGCATTTTCCGGATTCCCATTTGCTTCAAAAGCGTTTTTTAAGGCAAGTATAAAGTTCATAAAAGTAAATTTTCTGTAATCCTGATTGCTCTTAAATAATTAAAATCCAACTGCTTTATCGTCTCCTCTAAAATCGGCACCACCTTCGAGTTTTTTATTTGGTAAAACTAAAATAGCGTCTACTCTTCCTATTACGGGTGTTGTTTTTTCATTAACAATATATCCTTTTGATTTCAAGTTTTCAAAAGTTTTTGTATCGAAAGTATTGGGTTCAAAAGTGATTAAATCCGGTAACCATTGGTGGTGAAAACGAGGTGCATTTACTGCTTCCTGCATACTTAAACGATACTCATAAACATTTAAAATCGTTTGTAACACCGAAGTAATAATTGTGGAACCGCCAGGAGAACCCACAACCATAAATAATTTCCCGTTTTTCTCCACAATTGTTGGTGTCATAGAACTCAACATTCTTTTTTGTGGCGCAATGCTATTGGCTTCGTTACCTACTAATCCAAACATATTGGGTTCACCTGGTTTAGCACTGAAATCATCCATTTCGTTGTTGAGGAAAAAACCAAGTTCATCACAATAATATTTAGAACCATAACCGTCATTTAATGTTGTAGTTGATGCAACCGCATTGCCAAACTGATCTACGATTGAATAATGAGTCGTTTCTGTACTTTCATTATAAGTTACTTTTCCTTCTTTTATTTCCGATGATAAAGTAGCTTTATCAAAACTAAAATTTGACATTCTTTGTTTCAAATAATCATCATCCATTAAAGCTTTCAAAGGGATTTTTACAAAATCAGGATCACCTAGATAATAACTTCTGTCGGCATACGCTCTTCTTTCTGCTTCTACAATAACTTGAATGGCTTCGGTTGAGTTATGTCCCATTTTTGCTAGGTCGAAAGGGGCAATCATTTTGAATATTTCAGCTAGACATATTCCGCCACTGCTGGGTGGAGGCATTGAGATTATCTTTAAATCTTTGTACTCAAAAGTGAGAGGTGTTCTCCATTTAGCTTCGTATTGAGCCAAATCTTCCAAACTGATTATTGCTCCTTTTTCCTGCAGGTATTTGACTAATATTTTAGCAGTTTCTCCTTTGTAAAATTCATCTCTGCCATTTTTTAAAATTCTTTTTAAGGTATTTGCAAGGGCAGGATATTGTATGACATCATTTTCTTTGAAAACAGTTGCAAATAATGTTTTGTTGCCATTTACTTTTATGAATATGTCTCGATATGCAGCTAGTCGATCTTCTTGTTTTTTGGTGACAATGACACCTCTTTCAGCTAAAGCAATCACGGGTTTTAGAATTTCTTCAATTGGTAATAAACCCAATTTTTCATGAACTGCAAAAACGCCGGCAATCGTTCCAGGAACCCCAATAGCAAGAGGAGTTTCGGTACTTTTTCCTTTTATTACATTTCCTTTTTCGTCTAGAAACATATCTTTTGTAGCAGCTAATGGTGCTTTTTCTCGGTAATCCAAAGAACCAATTTCTCCGTTCGCTTTTCTATACACCATAAAACCGCCACCGCCAATATTTCCTGCAAACGGATAGGCTACAGCCAAAGCCAATTCGGTAGCAACCATAGCATCAAATGCATTACCGCCTTTTTTCATGATCTCAATTCCAATTTTGGAAGCTTCTTCTCTAGCAGAAACAACCATGGCTTTTGAAGTTACAAGGCCAGTAGGCTCAACAGCTTTAAAATTCGATTTACAGCTTAGAATAGCTAATGGAATCAGAAAAAGTATTTTTTTCATAAAGTGACAATTTTGGTTTTTGAAAATAGGATTAATTCTTGAAAAAAATTGGTGAATTCATCTTCAAATTCGAGATAGAATTCGGAAAGTTCATTGGTAGCAAACCGCATTTGAGATTGATTTTTGCTGCGATGGTCCATTTGAGTCAAAATATGCTTAATTCCTTCCACCGTTTGATATTTCGTCAGCCAATTTTCTTTCATCATGGTAGGCATTAGTCCTTTGGTTCGTTCTGACAGCATTTCATAATTATAATGCAAGGACTGGTAAAATCGTTCGACAAAATCCTCCAGTTTTTCATCGGAATACTTCATCCAGTTTTTAGCCAGAAAATGATCGTAAAGCACATCTACAATCACGCCCGCATAATGATGGTATTTTGCATGTAGTTTTTTTGTGCTTTGTCTAAAAATGGGATGCGCATCGGTAAAAGTATCAATGGCACGATGCAAGATTATTCCTTTTTGTACATCCAAAGGATAACTTTCAAAATGTTTTCCACGAATTCCATCAGCCATAAAATTGCCAATTTTGATTAAATCATTATCACCAGAAAGATAGATGTGTGCTAGAAAATTCATTCGCCTAATTTAGGGATTTAAATGATGAATTTTGAATTCTAAATGACTTTTATAAACCGTCAATTATTATATTTGTTCGAAATTTAAAATTTACAATTCAAAAACTTAATTGATAATAAATGACTTTAATAAAATCAATATCAGGAATTCGAGGGACTATAGGAGGGAAAGTAGGCGATAATTTAACTCCAGTTGATGCAGTAAAATTTGCTTCGGCCTATGGGACTTGGTTAAAAAATTACATTGGAAAAGAAAAATTAACTGTAGTCGTTGGTCGTGATGCCCGTATATCGGGGCCAATGATTCATAATTTGGTGGTAAATACCTTAATTGGTTTAGGAATTGACGTGATCGATTTGGGACTTTCAACAACGCCAACTGTTGAAGTTGCTGTTCCGTTAGAAAAGGCCGATGGTGGAATTATTCTTACCGCTTCGCACAACCCAAAACAATGGAATGCCCTAAAATTATTGAATGAAAAAGGCGAGTTTCTTAATGGTGCCGAGGGAGAAAAAATTCTTGAAATTGCTGAAGCGGAAGCTTTCGATTTCTCGGATGTGGATGATTTGGGAGAAATTATGATTAACGATGCCTACATGGATATTCACATTGATGAAGTTTTAAATTTGCCACTTGTAGATGTTGATGCAGTAAAAGCAGCTAAATTTAAAGTGGTTGTTGATGGTGTAAATTCTTCGGGTGGAATTATCATCCCGAGATTGTTGAAATTAATGGGCGTTGAAGTAGTGGAATTGTACTGCGAACCGAATGGTCATTTTCCTCATAATCCAGAACCGCTGAAAGAACATTTGACAGATATTTCAGAATTGGTAGTAAAAGAAAAAGCCGATTTAGGAATTGTGGTAGATCCTGATGTTGATCGTTTGGCTTTCATTTGCGAAGACGGTGAAATGTTTGGTGAAGAATACACTTTAGTAGCTTGCGCCGATTATGTATTGAGTAAAACACCGGGAAATACCGTTTCGAATATGTCATCTTCTCGTGCCTTGCGTGATGTGACCAACTTACATAACGGAAGTTACGAAGCCAGTGCGGTAGGTGAGGTAAATGTAGTGGAATTAATGAAAAAGAATAATGCTGTAATTGGGGGAGAAGGAAACGGTGGAATCATTTACCCGGAGCTGCATTACGGTCGTGATAGTTTGGTGGGAGTGGCGTTGTTTTTAACACATTTGGCTAATAAAAAAATGACAGTTTCTGCTTTGCGTGCTTCGTATCCAGAATATTATATGAGTAAAAACAAAATCGAACTGACGCCACAAATTGATGTGGATGCGATTCTTGTTGCTATGACGGAGAAATACAAAAATGAGGATATTACCACTATTGACGGTGTAAAAATTGATTTTGCTGAAAATTGGGTTCACTTGAGAAAATCGAATACAGAGCCTATCATTCGTATTTATACCGAAGCGGCTACACAAGAAAAAGCAGATGTTTTGGCATTACGAATCATTGATGAAATAAAAGCAGTAGCTGGATTATAAGACTAGTCTAAAAGATTAAATATGGCAAGCCTGTTCGATTAATTGAACAGGCTTGTTTTTTTGTAATGTACTTAAAAATAGTTGGTAGATTTTACTAGAACTATTGATTCATTATTTTCGTTTCATCCTCTTTGGTCCATACCAAAGCCAGAATCCTGTGATGGTAAATATCAAAAGTGCCAGTCCCATGACGGTTGTGTAAACCAATTTGATGAGTCCATTGCCAGTTTTGAAATAATCGTCAAGAATTGATCCATCGTGTACGTTTTCAATAAAGTCAGACCGTCTTCTTTCAATATGTAATAATTGCCCTGTTGCCCCGTCAAGTTGAATTCCCCAAAAGTTTTCGGCAAAAATAAATTTCACCATTCCTTTATCTTTTTTAATCTCAATTCGTTCCAGTTCCAGCGTTGAGTCCTTTGAAATAGAGTCTAGTAAAATTTTGCAGGCATTTTTGTGTAAACTGTCAATAGAAAGCCAGTCTTTTAAATGTACTGAGGTTCCCTGAAATGATTTTGATTGTAGCAATCCGCCACTATTTTTTTTCCAACCTAATAGAATTCCTGTCACGGAAACAAAAAAGAAAAAAATAAATAAAAAAGCTCCAGTTGTTCGGTGAATTTTCCTAAATATCCTGAGCAATTTTGCTTGTTGTTTCCTTTGATTATTTTCGGTCATTTTATTTCTGTGTTTTGATTTTAATCTGGGCTTAAGTCTCCTTTACTTACAGTATTGTTGCCTGTGTAAATCGAGGGCTATGAGTTTATAAAAAAGTAAGAATTAGCGAATATACAAAGCGATCTTTATAATTTAGCATAAAATTTATTGGAATAAATCTAAACCCGATTCTTGCCAATTTTGAGCTTGACGAAGGGTAAAATTATAAATTAGCTTAAATGTTAAGGCAAATATTAAAAATTCACTCTAAAACTTACATTTGGCGTTAAGCCAAGTGACTTATTGTCTACTTGAATGGCATCATTCTGATCATTTGGATTGACTTTGTAATAGCGATTGATCAGATTGTTCTGGTTTGTTGCGTTAATGACACCCGCAGTTAAAGATGCTTTAATAGATTCCGACAGATTAAAATTATAATTTAAAGAAGCATCTAAACGTATGAAATTATCCAGATTTTCACTGTTTGGAGAATCATAATTTACCATGGTATTATTTCCGTTTTGAACGGTTTCATTCCCTTCAATTGGTTTTGTATACGGCTGACCATTTCTCCAAATACCACCAACCGAAATTTTTAAATTTTTAAGAATGTCGTAATAAAATCCAAGCGATACAGAATGCCTAATATCTACATTATTAGGAAAGGTTGAAGGTGTTAAAGTATCAAATTCATAGTCATTTGTACTAAATGTGTAACTTACCCAAATACTATATTGACGCGCTGTTTTATTGGCTAAAAATTCAAAACCTTTAGCAGTGTAGCTTCCATTTGCGGTGGTATACTGAAAACTGTTATAAAAACCCTGATTGGAAGCTGTAATGCCGTCAACAATTTTATAAAAATTGGTGAGTTCAATGTTTAGTTTGTTTTTATTAAATTCAACACCAAAAGAACCTTGTTTACTCGTTGCAATTGGAATGTCTTTATCGTTTACTAAAACCCAACGTCTTTTTTCGACACCAAGAAAATCATCTTCAAAATCCACGATTTGAGTGGTAGATTGATTTTTAAATTCGCCCTCTAATTTTAAGGCAAATCGATCAGATAATTTTTGTCGAATGTTTATTCTTGGCTCGACCAAAAGTTTTTCGAATTTTTGAAAATAATTCAAACGCATTCCAACTCTTAAATACGTATTGTTTTTACTGTATTCCACCTCAGAAAATAAAGCATGATTTAATAAAACATCTTTTTTAGTGCTGGAGTAAAACGGAGCGCTAACAGTAGTTTGGTTTAACATTCCCGTTTCATTGAATTGGTATCCAAACAAGAAATTTAAGTTGTCATTTGTTTTGTAATAGGTATTTAATTTAACTCCGGTTTCCAAAACTTCATTAGCTTCAGTCAAGCGCTGATCCGTTTCTACCCTATAATCGGTTGCATCAATATTATATCTGGAAAAGTAAGTGATAAAGTTTGAACTTAATTTTGAATTCCATTGTGCTTTCCAGTTTCCGCCGTAACCCATGTTTTTCTGGGATAAAGTACTGGTTTTAGATTGGGTTTGGTTTGTATTTATGCGACGTTCCGAATAATCCAAAGCGTTATTGATACCAATGATATTAGCTCTGAATTGATGTTTATCATTCAAATCAAAAAGTAATTTAGCGGTATAATCATAAAAGTAAAAATCAGAAGACGTATCATGCTGATCGCTATCCGAATTGATTTCAGTATCTTGAAAACTACGATCAAAGTATTTAGTGTAGGTAGGCGATTTGAACAAGTCAGTAATCGATCGACGTCCTGAAACATGTAACTCTAATTTTTTAGTTATTGGAATTTCTAAAAAAGCATCAGCGCTAATGGAGTTAATTCCCGCGCCACCGGAAAAAGTATTACTAAGAAGGTCTTTAGTATACATATTGATAGTACTGGAAACGCCATCACTGTATTCAGCACTTGTTCCGTTTTTACTGACGATAACTTTGTTGGTAAGATTGGGATTGTAAGGAGATATTAACCCGAAGAAATGACCGGAATGATACATTTTGATATTATCCCAAAGTACTAAATTCTGATCATTAGTTCCGCCGCGCACGTTAATGTTAGCTATGCTTTCATTGGTACTTTCCACACCGGGAAGCGCTTGAACGGATTGCAAAATATCAGGTTCTATTAATCCGGGAAGAATACCGAATTTTTTAGTGTTTAAAACGGTGCTTCCATCCAGGTATTTTTGCAATCCGGGCGTTAAATAAACATTTATCAGGACCTGATTTAACTCTTCGTTTTTTGTAGAAAGAACAATGTCCTTGCAATTATTTTGTGCCGAAAACAATTCGCTAGCCGAAAACTGTCTGGACTCAAAACCTACATAAGAAACAGTAAGCGTCGCATTTATTGGAATATTTGTTAAGTTAAATTTACCTTTTTCATCAGTGATTACACTTCTTACAATGTTATTTACAAGTACAGAAGCGCCAACTAAGCGAGATTTTTTTTCATCGGAAACAATTCCGCAAACTGATATTGTTTTGTTTAACACTGAAACGGTAACATACCTATCGTCTAAGGCTTTGAAATTTAGAAGTGTTTTTGAGTTTAGAAAATCAATGGATTCCTTTAATGTAAAAGTAGCATTAGGTTTTTCAATTTGAATTTTGGCCACATCTTCAACTGCATACGAAAATTTGATGTTGAATTGTTTTTCGAGGGAAGTAATGACCTCACTTAAAGGTATTTTTTTTGAAGCATTTTGTCCGTAACAAATACTGCAAATACAAAGTAACAGAGAAATTAGCCATTTATTTAACACCATAGTTGTAAAATATAATAGTATTACCTTTAATCTTGTAACTTAATTTAAGCGGAATTGTTACTGCTTGAAGTGCTATTTCTTGATCTGTATGTGTAAAACTACCCGTAAATAGTTTTGAAGTATCTACACCTTCCACTTCAATTTTTATATCATAATGGCGCTGTAATTCTGCAATAACCTGATCTAATGGGATCTTATTAAAACTTGATTCCTGTTGAATCCACGAAGGGTTTTGAGCATTAAAATCTTCAACATTTTCGATATTGCCATTTATAACTCGAAATGTTTTTCCTGGAGGTAATTTAATCGTTTCATTGTTATAGGTTACACTCACTAAACCTTCGTAACAATTCACTTCAAAATAGTTTTTACGTTCTTTCACGTTAAATTGTGTTCCCAAAACCGTAACAACTCCTGCAGTGGTGTTTACACTAAAAGTTTGCCCTTTCTGCACTTTGAAAAAAGCTTCTCCTTCTAAAGTTAACGCTCTTTTATCGGCCCATTTTTTTTCGTTAAAACTCAATTTCGAAGCAGAGTTAAGTATAACTTCAGAGTTATCAGGAAGCGTGACTGATTTTGTTTGTGCAATTTGAGTTTCGAAAGAGGAAATGGTATTAAAAAACAAGAAATAAACAGAAGTTAACATAACAGCCATAACAGCAGCAACTTTATAAAATGTATTGAAGTTTAAAGTTCTGACTTTTGTTTTCTTTTTAGAATGGTTTCGAGCTTTAAAAGCTTCCAAAGCTGCGTGTGCATCTACTTGTGGAGTTTCCAATTGTGATGCATAATGAGTAATTTTTTCAAGTATTTGTAAATCTTCAGATTGTTTCAAATCTTGGATTTCTTGGCTTGAAAGCTCATTATTGAACCATTTTAATATCTCTTTCTCGTTTTTCATTTTATATCTCTATGTTTATAAGACAACTAACTTTAAAATTACCCTACGGCTAAATATTTAATTATATATTTTCTATTTGGGCTCTTAATAGTTGCAGCGCTCCAGACATTCTTTTTTCTACCGTTTTTTGAGAGATATCGAGTAATTCAGCTATTTCTCTATACTTTTTTCCATCTATTCGATTCAATAAAAATACTTCGCGCTGTGCTTCACTTAATGATGCGATTGCTTTCGTGAGTTTTAGTTTGAATTCTTCTTCTTCAAATAAATATTCGGGACTTTGATTATTTGTATCTAGATTTGGTGCATCTTTTGCGTACCTCAATACCACTTTTTGATGCTTTATATTATTTAGAAATAAATTATTAATGCTGGTAAATAAATACGTTTTTACTTTACTAAAGTCAATTTTGGAGCAATTCTCCCAAATTTTGGTAAACGCATCCTGTACTAGATCTAATGCAGCTTCATTATCACCACATTTGTAATACGCAAAATTAGTTGCTGATTGCACGTGCTTTAAGTAAAAGTCTCTAAAGTGATTTTCTTCGCAAAGGTTACTTTTTTCGTCGCTCATGTAATATTAATTCATTTTTTGTAGGTTGTAAATGTAAAATATTTTTTCAAAAAGCAGTTGTGTTACTTCTAATTGCTTTTTTATAAAAAATATTTTAAATTTTAATAAATTGATTAGCAATATTTTATAAAATTATTTGTAATTTTTTTTATTTTTTTTAAAATTTTAGTAGGGTAAAAATAAGCGTAGTTGTCTTACTAACAGAAAGGCGTTAAAAACATCGCTTGCAAATATAAAAATACATTAAATTTGAAAATTATGAAAAAATTAAAAATTGTTACCGGAATTGCATTGATGGCTATCTTAAGTTTTACATCATGCCAAAG
>JAYTBZ010000071.1:0-10190 GCA_043736705.1 Flavobacterium sp.
GGAAGCCGAAAACAATCAGGAAGACGAAAGTGCAGGATTTAGAAAAGTTCCTTTTTCGAGAGAATTATTTATTGAAAGAGAAGACTTTTTAGAAGATGCCCCGGCTAAGTTTTTCCGTTTGAGTTTAGGCAGAGAAGTACGTCTTAAAAATGCGTATATCATTAAAGGAGAAAGTATTATAAAAGATGCTGCTGGAACTATTACGGAGATTCATGTAACATATGATGAAGATAGCAGAAGTGGAAGTGGGAGTGAAGCCAGCCAACGTAAAGTAGCTGGAACCTTGCATTGGGTTTCTATACAACATGCTCTAGAAGCTGAAGTTCGTTTGTACGATCGCTTGTTTATTGATGAAGCACCAGACAGTCATAAAGAGAAAAATTTCCTAGAATTTATGAATCCGAGTTCGTTACAAATTGTAAAAGGATTTGTAGAACCAAGTTTAGCAACTGTTCTAGCAGGTGAGAAATTCCAATTTCAACGTTTGGGTTATTTTAATGTGGATAAAGATTCAACGGAAGGAAAAATTGTCTTTAATAAAACCGTTGGATTGAAAGATGCCTGGGAAGAAAAAGGTAAAAAAGAAGAGAATTTATTGATGAACACTCAAAAAGAAATCAATAAATATGTTAAGGAAAAAGACGAAAACAATGCCAATTTGATTCTAAATAATATTGTTGATAATATCAAAAGTATCGATAATTACAGTTTAATTATTCAGACAATTGTCAAGAATATTAAAAATGATAATAACGCATTGTTATTTTCTAATTTGATTTTGCATCATTCAGATAAAGTTCAAGTAAAAGATATTGAAGAGGAATTTTTGACCAAATTATACACCATGTCTTTAAAAAGTCAAATGGCAGTCGTTAGAATTTTAGCGATTGAAAATTTGCAAAATGATTTGAATAATTTCAGTCTTTTCGAAACTCAACTTTCAGAATTAAAAACGAATGAGAAAAACGAAAAAGTGTTACAATTATTAAATAATCTTAAATTATAAGATTTATTTTAAATAGATTTTATCAATCAAAAGCTCTCAAAAACGAGAGCTTTTATTATTATTGTAATTTCTTATGTTAATATTTTTTTTAATATTTTTTATCAATAGAAAACAACATTCATAAATTGATTTTAAGACTGATTTTTAACTTAAATGATTACGGTGTTGAAATTGAAATATACGTCAAGTAACGAGCTTGTATTTGCTTTTTGATACATAAAATTATACTTTAACGACTTGTTAACAAGCGACTGTTAATAAATAGGTATCTTTATAAAACAAACTTCTAAAATTAAGAATTATGTCGAATTCAACAGGAAATACATTTTTGGCTCTTTTGACTGGAGTAGCAATTGGAACTGGAATCGGAATTTTATTTGCTCCCGATAAAGGTTCTAAAACTAGAGAGAAAATGAAAGAAGGTTTTGATGATATTTCAAACGAACTAAAAAGTAGGCTGGATTTTGCTTTCGTAGAGTTACAAGATAAATATTCAATTGCAAAAATGGAAGTGGAAGATACATATGATGAGTTAGTTTCTGATATAAGTCACAAAACCGAAAATGTAATATCTTTTCTAGAAGAAAAATTATCAGAGTTAAAAAAGCAAAATGCCAAACTTCAAAAAAATAGGGATATACCAGTTTAATAAATTTTAAAAATATATCTATGGCCTTTCAAGAATTAAAAGAAAATACAGAAAACATTCAAGAACAAGCCAAAGCGTATATAGAAAGTACTGCGGCTTATTATAAATTGTGGGGTTTTAAGGTTGCCATGAAATCAACAACGATGATCATAAAATTTTCATTGATTTTATTGTGTTTCAGTATGGTTTTATTGTTTTGTTCTGTAGCCGGTGCCTTAGCTATAGGGATAGCTTTAGATAGTTACGCTTTGGGATTTTTAATCGTTGGGGGAGTTTATCTTGTTATTACAGGAATTTTATTTTCTATAAAAGATAAAATCGTTGAAGGACCAATTTTAGAGAGATTTTCAGAAATATTTTTTAACGATTAATTTATGGAAACCAAAAAATATTCTTCCTACGCTCAAATTGAAAGGGAACTTGAAATTTTAAAAATTGAAAAAGAAATCAGTTATCAAAAATTGGCTTTTGGTTTTCAAAAAACAAAGGAAAGTATTACGCCTCAAAATATTGTAAGTGACTTAATAGGGACGTATAGTTCCGTTATTCCTTATGGAGCAATTGTTTCAACAGCAGCTCCTTTTATATTAAATAAAGCAATTCCGTTTATTAAAAATTGGTTTTCTAAAAGAAAAAGAGGCAATTAAGCCTCTTTTTTTTATGAATTCAAGTAAACTATTCTTCTGTTTCGGGTGTTTCTGGAGTTTCCGGTTTTTCAGGAATTTCTATGTTTTTTTCTCTTCTAGAAGTTCCTTTTTCACCTCTCTTTTTCATCAATTCACCTACTTGATTGGAAGCACTAAACGATGCAATCATATTGTTAAGCATGTCGCTTCCGGCTTGCGGAGAATTAGGCAATAAAATCAAATTTGAATTGGTGTCAGCACCAATAGCTTGCAGTGTATCATAATGTTGTGTAACTACAATCAATGCCGAAGCTTCCTGAGAGTTTATTCCAACACGGTTCAAAACATCTACACTTTCTACTAAACCTTTAGCAATTTCTCTTCTTTGGTTAGCAATACCTTGTCCTTGTAAGCGCTTGCTTTCTGCTTCAGCTTCAGCTTTGGCAACAATTCTAATCCTGGATGCTTCTGCTTCAAATTCAGCTACTGTTTTTTCTCTATCGGCAGCATTAATTCTATTCATCGCATTTTTTACCTGAATATCGGGATCGATATCGGTTACCAAAGTGTTGATAATCGTATAACCATAAGTAGTCATAGCTTCATTCAATTCTCTTTTTACTGCAATGGCAATATCATCTTTTCTTTCAAAAACATCGTCTAGTTTCAGTTTTGGAACTTCGGCACGAACAACATCAAAAACATACGAAGTAATTTGATCGTGTGGGTATTCTAGCTTATAGAAAGCATCATAAACAGTCTCTTTAATAACCATAAATTGAACCGAAACTTTTAGTTTCACAAATACGTTGTCTTTAGTTTTTGTTTCAATGATAACATCCAATTGTTGGATTTTAAGATTCACGCGTCCCGCAATACGATCGATCAAAGGAATTTTTAAATGTAAACCGGATTGTCTGATGCTTAAAAACTTTCCAAACCGTTCTACAACAACAGCAGTTTGTTGCTTTACCGTAAAAAAAGAAGACATCAAAATAAAAAACGCAAAGACCGAGAGGACAATTAATGCAATGTTCATGATAATTTGTTTTAGTTTAATTATAAATCTACAAATTAAAGTTCACAATCGATTGTATTTAACTTTCTTTATTTTTTGTGTAAAGCGAAGCATTAAAATAAATCAAATTGATCTTTTGTATTACTTTTTCAAAACCTTTTTAAGCAATGTTTATCTTGAATGATGCATTATTATTTTATCTATACACTTTATTTTGTAATTTTTGATAAATTATTTATAAGAAATATTTCATTAAATTAATGGCTATAAATACGCAAATGTCTATTTTTGACTCATTACTATTTTATAATCTTTAATTTATTTTTATGAAGAAATCCTTTGTATGTGTTGTACTTCTTTCGAGTATTTATGGTATTGCTCAAACCACGATTGTTGAGGAAAATTTTGTCAAAGATGACAAACCCATTGAATTTCAATTATTAAAAAAACAAAACTTGTTATTGGTTAATAAGGGTAAGCCTTATGGTTCTATTAGAGGAATTAATAAAGCAGAATTATATTCTGTTGAAAATTCTTCAAAAAAAACAATAGTTACAGATGGTAAATTTTTGGATTTTAACCCTTCGATTATTGACGACTCTTTTAGTGGTACACAATTTAATGGTGTTGGTTGGAGAGATGATACTAAGGTTTATACTGATAGTAAATTAATTGCCACAGTTGACACCAAGAAACCAATGTTATTATTTTCTAAAGAGTTTTCCTTAGATATTGGTAATGAAAAAAATAAAGGTGTTGAGTCATTAGAGAAAGAAGATATTTTTTTACATAAGTTCACTTATAAAACTGGTAAAACAGAAATTATTAAACTGGTTAAGCCAAATTTTTTGAACGTAAACAAAAAAGATTATTTTAAATTAAAAGATATTGATTACAAGTTATTTTATAATAAAGAATCTTTTGAAATAGCTACTAAATTTATCAACAATAACACAAAATCATTTATACTTCATAGAGCAATTTATGATTATAATGGTAATATTATTAGAAATCTAGCTTACGATATTGATATTGATAAACCGTTAATTTTTTCTAATAATGGTGGAGGTTCTATTGGATCTGCTTCTAATGGATTTTCAATGGCTTCAAACCGGACTTTTGGGAGTTCAAGCGTTGATGTTTTCGCAGATCAGTTATCAATTAATAATTATTATTTAGATCCTGTTACGAGTAACTTATATATTTATGGTTTATATGGAAAAAAAGATGGTGAATTTGTGAACAATGTTGTTCAAGGTTTTTACATAGTTAAATTTGATGCGAAGGGTAATAAAATTTGGCAAAAAACAGAAGAAATAAGAGATGAACAAATACAAAAGAACGCTGTTAAATTAAAATTGAACCTTGGTTTCGAAATTACTCAAAGTAACATTTTGTTATCAATTCATAATAGTGCGTCAGATCCATATTATTTCCGCAGTAAAATTAATTCCAATAATGGGGATATTATTAAGAATGATAAAATACTTTTTGAAGTTGATAAAATGGGTATAGGCGAATACGTACAGACTGAGGTGGTTGCTTTCTATTATTTAGAAGATTTTAAAAATCTTAAATTTGATTTGAATACATTTAGTTTTATAAGGGATAATCAAAAAGTTCAAAGCTATTTAGCTGGTTTGGGCAGTCCTAAAAAGAAAATTTCTATCAACTCATTTACTTCTGATAAAGGTATTTGGTTAATAGAATCAGATAATAAGGAATATTATAAAGTTACCTATTTCAATCACGAGTAATAATTAAAGCCCACGTATAAACGAAAATGCCCCAAAAAGTTAGCACTATTTGGGGCATTTTTTAATTATAAAATAGCTATTGCTTTCTGAATTCTCGAAATAGTTTCTTCTTTTCCAATGATTTCAACAATATCAAATAGATGAGGACCTTTCAGTGCGCCAACCAAACTCAAACGAAACGGTTGCATTACTTTTCCCATTCCAATTTCGTTTTTCGTCATCCAGTCTTTAACAATTGTCTCAATATTCATTGAAGTGAAATCGGTAATTTCTTCCACTACAGAAATTAATTCTTGCATTAATGCTGGAGTTTCAGTTTTCCAGTTTTTGCTTGCTTTTTCATCATAACTTGTTGGAGCCACAAAAAAGAAATCACTCATTTCCCAAAATTCTGATACAAAATGTGCGCGTTCTTTTATCAAGGAAACAATTTTCGTAACCTTGGATTCTTCAACATCAAAACCTTTTTCAATCAAAATAGGGGAGAAGGCTTTTGCCAAAGTAGCATCTTCTTGATTAATTAAATACTTGTGATTGAACCATTTGTTTTTTTCAGGATCAAATTTAGCTCCAGCTTTATGAACTCTGTTCAAGTCAAATGCTGCAACTAATTCTTCTAACGAGAATAATTCTTTCTCGGTTCCGTCATTCCAGCCTAATAATGCTAAAAAGTTTATTACGGCTTCCGGGAAAAATCCTTTTTCTCTGTAGCCTGATGAAATGCCTTCGTCAGTTTTCCAGTCTAATGGAAAAACAGGGAATCCCATTTTATCTCCATCTCGTTTTGATAATTTCCCGTTTCCAATAGGTTTCATAATCAACGGTAAATGAGCAAATTCTGGTGCTTCCCAGCCAAAGGATCTGTACAATAAAACGTGTAAAGGCATTGAAGGCAACCATTCTTCACCACGAATTACGTGAGACGTTTCCATTAAATGATCATCAACAATATTAGCCAAATGATACGTTGGCATTCCGTCACTTTTAAACAATACTTTATCATCTAAAAGATTCGTTTCAAATTTTACATCACCACGAATAATGTCATGCAAATGCAATGTTTCATTCACCGGAGTTTTAAAACGGATGACATAATGTTCTCCAGCAGCAATTCTTTTAGCAGTTTCGTCTGCAGAAATCACTAACGAAGTGTCTAGTTTTTCTCGGTTATGGTGATTGTATATAAAGGTTTTTCCTTGTTCTTCCTCTAATTTTCTTACTTCATCCAAAGCTTCGGCGGTATCAAAAGCATAATAGGCATTCCCGGAATTGATTAATTCAGCAGCATATTGTTGGTACAAATCTTTTCTTTCGCTTTGTCGGTAAGGGCCAAATTTTTCGTTTTTACCAATAGTTTCATCTGGTGCAATTCCCAACCATTCTAAAGCTTCCATGATATATTCTTCGGCTCCAGGAACAAAACGGTTTTGGTCTGTGTCTTCAATTCTTAAAAAGAAAACGCCATTGTTTTTTTTGGCAAACAAATAATTGAATAATGCGGTACGAACACCGCCAATATGTAAAGGCCCTGTTGGACTTGGTGCAAAACGCACCCGAACTTGTTTAGACATTGCTGTAAATTTTTTGCGAAGATACAAATTCGATTACTCAATTGGATTATCTGAAAATGAGATAATGTAAGATTAATGAGTTTGATGACTTTACATTTCTTTATTTACATGTAGCTATTTATTCTTTTTAATCGTTATGTGTAATTCACATATTATGTTTCGTATTTAGAGTACTTTTTTCTGATATTCATTTCATATAAATTGTTACTTTTATTGGTTATAAAAAACAAAGTATAAATTTTGGAAAGTCAGCAATTTATTTATCAAAAATTAGAAGCTTTTATCAGAAAGTTTTATACCAACGAATTGATACGGGGAACTATTTTCTTTATCGGTTTAGGATTGTTGTATTTTCTATTTACGCTTTTTGTCGAATATTTTCTTTGGCTCAAGCCAATAGGAAGAACCATTTTATTTTGGACTTTCATAGGAGTTGAAGTGTATTTGTTGTTTCGTTTTATTTTGTTCCCAATTTTTAAATTATTCAAACTTCAAAAAGGAATTGATTACAATCAGGCTTCATCAATTATTGGAAATCATTTTACAGAAGTGAGCGATAAACTGACTAATTTTTTGCAATTATCAAATCCGAATGAACATCAAATGAAATCGGAATTATTAGCCGCATCAATTGAACAAAAAGCAAATGCGTTGCAACCAATTCCTTTTGGAAACGCCATAAATTATAATATTAACAGGAAATATTTTCCTCTGGCTTTAATTCCAATTTTGTTATTCGCTTTCTTTTATTTCTCTGGAAACATTAATATGATTTCTCAGAGTTTGAATAGAGTAGTGCATTTCAATTCTGCTTTTCTGCCACTGGCTCCTTTTAAATTTGTAGTTCTTAATTCTAATTTGCAGACTGAACAAGGAAAGGATTTTATACTTCGAATTAAAACCGAGGGAAAAATTGTTCCTGAAAATGCTATGATTTTTATTGATGATGAAAGTTATTTTATGGAATCTACTAAAGCAGGCGAGTTTCAATTTAAGATGGCAAAGCCTTCAGAAAATATTTTGTTCCACGTGGAGGGAAATGCGATTGCTTCACCGGATTATGAATTGAAAGTGATAACTGTTCCTTCGATTGCTAATTTCGAAATGCAGTTAAACTTTCCGTCTTATTTGAATAAAAAATCGGAATCAATTAAAGGAACAGGAAATGCTGTTATTCCTGAAGGAACGCGTGTGACTTGGAAAATGAATACGCAAGCGACACAAAACGTAGCGTGGATGGATGGAACTTCTAAAGCTTCTTTTTCGAAAACAGAAAACACCTTCATTTTATCAAAAAATATACTTCAAAACACAGATTATCAAATTCTTACTTCAAATGAGAAGGTTAAAAATTACGAAAAACTTAATTATCAGCTCACAATTGTAAAAGATCAGTTCCCGACGATTAATGTGAGTAACGCCCCTGACAGTTTGAAGGTAGCTAAGAACTATGTTTTAGGTCAAATCTCGGATGATTATGGTTTGTCACAACTTCAGATTGTTTATTATGAAAGAGAGAAACCACAAACTGCTAAACGTGGAACAATTGCTATTAAGAAAAGTTCGTTCGATCAGTTTGTATTTACGTTTCCAAGTAATCTTCCGGTAGAGCAAGGTGTTTCTTATGATTATTATTTTGAAGTTTTTGATAACGATGCAATCCACAATTTTAAAAGTGCGAAGTCTTCGGTTTTCTCAAATCGTGTTTCCACAGATGAAGAGAAAGAAGATATGATTTTGCAGCAGCAAAATGACAACATCAATGGTTTAGAAAAGTCTTTGAAAAACCAAGACAAACAAATTTCTGAAATGGAGAAGTTGCAAAAAACGGGTAAAGAGAAAGAAAATCTAGATTTTAAAGATCAACAAAAAATAAATGATTTCATCAAACGTCAAATGAAACAGGATGAGATGATGAAAGAATATACTAAAAAAATGAATGACAATTTGGAGCAATTCAAAACCGATAAAAAGGATGAGTTGAAAGAGGAACTTCAAAAACGAATGGACAAAGCTGAAAAAGAATTGGAAAAAAACCAAAAGCTTTTAGACGAATTGAAAGAACTGAATGATAAAATTCAGAATGAAGAAATGGTTTCTAAATTAGAAAAATTCAAACAAAATAGTAAGAACCAAACTAAAAGTTTAGAACAATTGGTCGAGTTAACCAAACGGTTCTACGTCCAAAAAAAGGCAGAACAATTAGCATCTAAATTAGACAAGCTTTCTGATAAGCAAGACAAATTGACTAACGAAGATGATTTAAACAAATTAGAGGACCAACTAAAAATCAACAAAGAGTTTGACGAAATTCAAGATGACTTAGAAAACCTTGATATAGAGAATAAAGAATTAAAAGCACCATTAGAAATTCCTAATGAAGATGCTAAAGAAAAAGGGATTGATGATGATTTACAGAAAGCTGCTAATGAATTAAAGCAAGGTAAAAAAGCTAACGCTAAGCCAAATCAGAAAAGTGCTGCTAAGAAAATGAAAGAGATGTCCCAAAAAATGGCAGAAAGTATGGCAGAAGGAGAGATGGTTCAGTTAAAGGAAGACGTTGCTATGTTGCGACAAATTCTGGACAATTTATTGGCTTTTTCATTATCTCAAGAGGAGGTTATGAATCAGTTTAAAAAACACAAATCAGGTTCTCCTGCATTTAATAAAAACATCAAAATACAGCAGGATTTAAAACAACAGTTTAAACATGTTGATGATAGTTTATTTGCTATGTCGTTGCGTAATCCAAAAATTGCCGAAGACATTACCAAAGAAATCGGGAATGTAATTTACAACGTTGATAAATCATTATCCAGTTTAACTTATGCACAAGTACCAAAAGGTTTGTCGCACCAACAATACACTATTTCAGCGGCTAATAAACTAGCAGATTTCTTAAGCGATATGCTAAACAATATGCAAATGCAAATGTCTGGAACGGGATCAGGCAAACCAAAACCTGGTCAAGGTCAAGGAATGCAATTGCCGGATATTATCAAAAAACAAGAAGGCATTGGAGATAAAATGAAAGAAGGAATGAAGAAAGGAGAGGGGTTTGGTAACGGTCAAAAAGAACAAAACGGCAATCAAGGAAAATCAGGAAAATCAGGTCAAGAAGGTGAGGGCGGCGAAGGAGACGCAAAAGCTGTAATGGAAATTTATAAAGAGCAAAAGCAATTACGTGAAGCATTACAAAACGCGTTAAACAAACAAGGATTGGGTGGGAATGGACAAAGTGCTTTGGAACAAATGAAGCAACTTGAAAAGCAATTATTGAATAAAGGTTTTAAGAACGAAACGCTTCAAAAGATTTTGAATATAAAACAGGAATTATTGAAATTGAATTCGGCTATTCAGCAGCAAGGAGAGGAAAACAAACGCCAATCTGAAACCAATAAAAAGGAGTTTAACAATCCATCTAATGCGTTACCTACAGCTTTATTAGATTATTTGAATAGCATTGAAATATTAAATAGACAATCCTTACCTTTGCGCTCGAATTTTAATCAAAAGGTTCAAGAATATTTTAATAAAAAATGATCAATTTTAATTACGAAACC
>JAYTBZ010000072.1:0-2061 GCA_043736705.1 Flavobacterium sp.
ACAAATATTTTTTTCGCTTTTTATAGTGTACTTTATTATTTACTTTTGTTCTCAACTTGAATTACAAATATCAGACCAAAGTTTAATTTTGGTTTTAACTGTTGCTTTTATGACTATTCCCGCACAATTTGACGCTAAAACTATTGAAAATAAGTGGTATGACTACTGGATGAAGAATAATTATTTTCACTCTGAGCCCGACCATAGAACACCCTATACAATTGTCATTCCTCCTCCTAATGTTACTGGGGTTTTGCACATGGGACACATGTTAAACAATACGATTCAAGATGTATTAATTCGAAGAGCCCGACTTAAAGGTTTTAATGCGTGTTGGGTTCCTGGCACTGATCATGCTTCTATAGCCACTGAAGCGAAGGTAGTTGCTAAATTAAAAGCTGAAGGAATCAATAAAAATGATTTAACACGCGAAGAATTTTTATCTCATGCTTGGGAATGGACTGATAAGTACGGTGGTGTAATTCTAGATCAACTAAAAAAATTAGGTGCTTCGTGTGACTGGGAACGAACTAAATTCACAATGGATCCTGATATGTCGGCATCTGTAATTCGTTCTTTCGTCGATCTATATAATAAAGGTTTGATTTACAGAGGATATCGAATGGTAAACTGGGATCCCGAGGCAAAAACTACTTTGTCTGATGAAGAAGTAATTTATGAAGAACAACAAGGAAAACTGTATTTTCTGAAATATAAAATCGTAGGAAGTGAAGATTTTCTTACTATTGCAACAACGCGTCCGGAAACTATTTTTGGAGATACTGCTATTTGTATTAATCCTAATGACGAGCGTTTTACTCATTTAAAAGGTAAAAAGGCGATTGTTCCTATTTGCGGAAGAGTTATTCCAATTATTGAAGATGAATATGTAGATATAGAATTTGGTACTGGTTGTTTAAAAGTAACTCCGGCACACGATATGAATGACAAAGTATTGGGAGAAAAGCATCATCTTGAAATAATTGATATTTTTAACGAAGATGCAACTTTGAATAGTTTTGGATTACACTATCAAGGTCAAGATCGTTTTGTGGTTCGTGAAGCAATTGCCAAAGAATTAGAAACAATTGGTGCTTTGGCAAAAACAGAAATACACTTAAATAAAGTGGGAACCTCCGAAAGGACGAAGGCTGTAATCGAACCTCGTTTGTCTGATCAATGGTTCTTGAAGATGGAAGATTTGGTAAAACCTGCCATCCAATCGGTTTTGGTAGATGGCGATATCAAATTACATCCAGCACGATTTAATAATACCTATGCACATTGGCTCAACAACATTCGCGATTGGAATATCTCCCGTCAGTTGTGGTGGGGACAACAAATTCCGGCCTATTTCTATGGAGACGGAAAAGAAGATTTTGTGGTTGCCGAAACTATTGAAGACGCTTTAAAGTTAGCGAGAGAGAAAACTTTAAATCTTAAACTTGAAACAAAAGATTTAAAGCAAGATGTAGATGCCTTAGATACTTGGTTCTCTTCTTGGCTGTGGCCAATGTCCGTTTTTGGTGGAATTATGGATCCAGAAAGTGACGATTTTAAATACTATTATCCAACTAACGATTTGGTTACGGGTCCAGATATTTTATTTTTCTGGGTGGCTAGAATGATTATTGCAGGTTATGAATACACGGATAACAAGCCATTTACAAATGTATATTTAACTGGTTTAGTTCGGGACAAACAAAGACGCAAAATGTCTAAATCATTAGGAAATTCACCTGATCCTTTAGACTTGATTGAAAAATTTGGTGCCGATGGGGTTCGTGTAGGTTTGCTTTTGAGTGCTTCTGCAGGAAACGATATCATGTTTGATGAAGAATTGTGTAACCAAGGAAAAGCATTTACCAATAAAATATGGAATGCGTTTAAACTAATCAAAGGTTGGGAAGTTTCGGATGCTATTCCTCAGCCAGAATCGTCTAAAGTTGCCATTGAATGGTACGAGGCTAAATTGCAACAAACACTTCTTGAAATTGAAGATAACTTTGAAAAGTATAGAATTTCAGATGCGTTAATGGCAATTTATAAATTAGTTTGGGA
>JAYTBZ010000073.1:0-2060 GCA_043736705.1 Flavobacterium sp.
GATACAAAAAGGAATTTCACTTTCGCCCATATACGACATGAATTCAATGTCAATCGTTTGAGCTTCATGACGAATATCGATCAAAACAAAAGCACAAACTAATTGCTCTCTTGTTTCAAAATAATCAGTAATAAATTCTTGAAAAATTGATTTGGTTTTTTTAGAAACTTTAGCATAACCATAACCAGGCAAATCGACTAAGAACCAATTACTATTTATTAAAAAATGATTGATTAATTGTGTTTTTCCGGGTCTTCCTGAGGTTTTAGCTAACTTTTTATGATTAGTTAGCATGTTGATCAAGGAAGATTTACCAACATTTGATCGACCGATAAAAGCATATTCTGGCATAAAGTCCTTAGGACATTTAGTTACATCAGAGTTACTGATAACAAATTCGGCGGTATTAATTTTCATTTCTTTAAGGTGTAAAATTATCCTTTTTTTAGGATTAGTGTGCAGATAAGTGTGTATGAGTTAACCAGTCTTCGAGCAAACGATTGAATTCTTCAGGATGCTCCATCATTGCGGCATGACCACATTTATCGATCCAATATAGAGTAGAATTAGGTAATAATTTATTAAATTCTTCAGCAACATCTGGCGGAGTAACTTTGTCGTTTTTCCCCCAGATAATACAGGTTTGCACATGCATTTTTGGTAAATCTTTTGCCATATTATGACGAATAGCACTTTTAGCAATTGTTAGTGTTTTGATCAGTTTTATTCGATCATTTACAGATTCGTACACTTCATCAATAAGTTCTTTTGTAGCTACTTTTGGATCATAAAATACATCTTCAGCTTTTTTCTTGATGTATTCATAATCACCTCTTTTTGGATAACTGTCGCCCATGGCACTCTCGTAAAGGCCTGAACTTCCTGTAATAACTAGACCTGCTACTTTTTCTGGATACATCTTAGTATGGTATAAAGCAATATGTCCACCTAATGAATTCCCTAATAATATTACTCTGTCTAAACCCTTAAATGTGATAAAGTCTTTAACATATTTTGCAAAACTCTTCACATTCGTTTTTAAAATATTCTGCGTGTATATTGGTAAATCGGGAATGATTATTTTATATCCTTTTGTAGAGAAGTAATTGGCAACAGCATCAAAGTTACTAAGACCACCCATAAGCCCATGTAATATCACAATTGGGGTGCCTTCGCCAGCTTCGTAATAGCTATATCTTCCTTCTGTTTTGTAGTGTTTGTCCATTTTTTTTGAATGCGGATTTTCAATTTTGACAAATATAGGATTTAATAAATAAAAAAGAATTTTTACAACAATTTTTAATTACAAAATATATTGATTCATGTAAAAAATCAAATGGTTTTATTTTCATATTTGAGTTCTTCTTTTGGATTTTCCGACATTTATTTATAGCATTTTTAATCTATAATTTGTTATGTTGTAGTGTCTTTTTTTTATATAATTATCATTCTTACAAAGAAATAAAATCGAGCTAATGATCTGATTGTCCAAAAATTAGGGGTTTTTGATCAAAAGTGGTTAAACTTATTAACAAAGTGGTAGATAGTGGTAAATAGTGGTAATATTTTTTATATTTTTGCTCTACATTATTTAATACTTTTTGTGTGGATGCAATAATTGGAACATATGAATGTAAAGTCGATGCTAAAGGAAGGTTGCTGTTACCGGCTCCTTTAAAAAAGCAGTTGGCTACATCACTTCAAAACGGTTTTGTTTTGAAGCGTTCCGTTTTTCAGCCATGTCTGGAGTTGTACCCTATGAAAGAGTGGGACTTGATGATGCAAAAAATCAATAAACTGAATCGGTTCGTGAAGAAAAACAATGACTTTATCCGCAGGTTTACCGCAGGAGTTAAAGTGGTTGATATTGATGCTTTAGGCAGGTTATTGGTGCCGAAAGATTTAGTGATTTTTGCGAGTATTGCTAAAGAGGTTGTGTTTTCATCGGCAGTGAATATTATTGAAATTTGGGATAAAGATTTATACGAAAAATCAATAGACGGTGAGGATGTTGATTTTGCAGATTTAGCAGAGGAAGTAATGGGAAATATAAATGACGA
>JAYTBZ010000074.1:0-10166 GCA_043736705.1 Flavobacterium sp.
TTAAATACATCAAGAATCTACATTAAAAAAAATTATCTTATTTTTGAAAAAATTTGAATACAAATATACACCAATAATGAAGAATACTTCAAAAGAATATGACATGGTGGTTGCGACTTGTCGTGCGCTGTTTATCAATAAAATGAAAGATTACGGCTGTGCTTGGCGTATTTTAAGACTGCCTTCCTTGACGGATCAAATCTATATCAAAGCACAAAGAATTAGAAGCTTACAAGAAAATGAGGTTCGTAAAATTGATGAAGATGAAACCGGCGAATTCATCGGTATTATCAATTATTCGATTATGGCGTTGATTCAATTGGAACTTGGAGTTGCAGATCAACCCGATTTAGAGGTGGCAAAAGCAACTGAACAATACGATTCAAAAATTGAATTGACTAAAAAATTAATGGAAGATAAAAATCATGATTATGGGGAAGCTTGGCGCGAAATGCGTGTGAGCTCACTAACCGATTTGATTTTACAAAAACTACTTCGCGTCAAACAAATTGAAGATAATAAAGGAAAAACACTAGTATCTGAAGGAATCGATGCTAATTATCAAGACATGATTAATTATTCCATTTTCGCATTGATTCTAATGGGCTTTGGAACTAAATAAAAAAAGAAATAACGCATTATGAAAAATACAATTACTCAATTTTCTAGAATTTTTGTTGGTATCCTATTCATTATCTCAGGATTAATCAAATTAAATGACCCTATTGGATTTTCTTATAAACTGGCCGAATATTTCAGTGAACCCGTTTTTAACATGCCGTTTTTTGTACCATTTGCTCTGGGAATCGCTTTGTTTTTAGTAATTCTTGAAGTAGTTTTAGGGATTATGTTGCTCATTGGTTACAAAACCAAATTCACTATCTGGAGTTTATTAATCCTAATTGTACTGTTTACTTTCCTGACTTTTTATTCGGCTTATTTTAATGTGGTAAAAGACTGTGGTTGTTTTGGAGACGCTTTAAAACTGACGCCTTGGCAATCTTTTACAAAGGATATTGTTTTACTTTTCTTTATTCTGATATTATTTTTTAATCAAAAATTGGTAAAACCGTTATTTAGCAGTAACGTACAAAATATAGTCCTTTACGCCAGTATCGTTTTATCATTACTTATGGGAGTTTGGGTTTTAAACCATTTGCCATTGATCGATTTCAGACCATATAAAGTAGGTAATAATATTCAAAAAGGAATGCGAATTCCTGATGGAGCTGAGAAGTCAGTAGTAGAAATGGTTTTCATATACAAAGTAGGTGGTATTGACAAAGAATTTACTGAGAAAGATTTAATGTCAATTCCAGAAGGAGCCGTATTTGTAGACCGGAAAGACAAAGTGATTACAGAAGGTTATGTGCCGCCTATTCATGATTTTACAATGGAAAAAGACGGTTCTGACTTTAAAGAGGAATTTCTTGAAGCTCCAAAAGTCCTTTTGATTACCGCTTATGATTTAGTACATGCCGATCAAAATGGTATGGAAAAATTAGAAAAATTAAATCAAGCCGCTACCGCCAAAGGCTATAAAGTGGTTGGAATGACTGCTTCATCACTTGAAGAAATAGCTGATGCAAAAAAGCAATTTGGTTTTACCTTTGACTTTTACTTTTGCGATGCAATAACCGTAAAAACAATCGAAAGAGCTAATCCAAGTCTTGTTTTACTCGAAAAAGGAACTATAAAACAAAAAGTACATCATAACGATAGCGCTGATTTAAAATTTTAAAAATAGACTTTCAAAATCAAAAGTCGTAAAGTTTCTATTTTAAACTTTACGACTTTTGATTTGTATAGATAGGCACATCCTTTCAAAACAAACTTGAGAATCAAAATAATTAAAGTATTTGCAAACTCTACTTAAATTGCTTTATGATTTTCGAATAAAATGGTCCTAATATTAATTTTCAGTACAACGCATTCAAATTGTTTGTTTAACTTTGTTAAAAACATATCTAAAATGAAAAAAATAATAGCTCTATTGGTTGCTTTTGCAACATTTTCTTGCACTTCAAATGCACAAAAAACAGAATTTTCTAAAAAAGCGCTTTCAACAACATTACTGGCTACTGATGGAAGCCAAGTCTCATTCAAAAACATTTTAAAAAAATACAAGGGAAAAACTTTAGTTATCGAAGTTTGGGCATCTTGGTGTGGCGATTGCGTTAAAGCGATGCCAAAACTAAAAGAATTGCAAGCAAACAACCCAGATGTTTCCTATCTTTTTATCTCTATGGACAAAACGGCCGATAAATGGAAAGCAGGAATTACTAAACACGATTTAAAAGGCGGCCACTTTATGGCAAATGATCAAATGAAAGGGGTATTTGCAAAAGCTGTAGACGTAGATTGGATTCCAAGATACATTATTGTAGATAAAAAAGGAAAAATTGTGTTGTATCGCGCCATTGAAACTGATTTTGATAAGATCAATGAAACGCTAAAAAGTCTTAAATAATTAGGTAACAAATCAATTTAAAAAATAACACTAAATTTTAAGAACACTATAATGAGAAAAAAAATTGTTGCCGGAAACTGGAAAATGCATAAAAATTTAGAGCAAACCGAAGATTTGTTGAATGAATTAATTGCAAAAATCCCAACGGATACAAAAGCGCAAATTATTGTTGCTCCTACTTTTATAAATTTAGCGTCAGCTGTTGATCATTTAGAATTTACTTCAATTGATGTGGCTGCACAAAATGTTCATCAAGCAGAAAGCGGTGCTTTTACTGGTGAAATTTCTGCTGATATGTTAAAAAGTATTGGAGTAAATATTGTGATTCTAGGACATTCAGAACGCAGAGCTATATTTAATGAAACTGATGCTTTAATTGCTAATAAAGTCAATACAGCTTTAAAACACGACATGACAGTTATTTTTTGTTTTGGAGAAGAATTAAAAGACCGCCAATCAGAAAATCACTTTAATGTAGTAGAAAACCAATTGCGAGATGGATTATTTCATATCGAATCTAAGTACTGGGAAAGTATTGTTTTAGCCTATGAGCCAGTTTGGGCCATCGGTACAGGAGAAACAGCTTCACCTGATCAAGCACAAGAAATGCATGAATTCATCAGAGAAACCGTTCGAAAAGCTTTTGGAAGTGATGTTGCCGAAGATGTCTCTATCCTATATGGTGGTAGCGTAAAACCTGACAATGCAAAGGAAATATTTTCAAAGGCAGATGTTGACGGTGGTTTAATAGGTGGTGCTGCACTTCAGTCCGATGATTTTGTTGCTATTGTAAATGCAATATAAATTTTAATTGTAGCGGATAAAATAAAAGTGGTGATTAGTAATCACCGCTTTTATTTTAAATGCCAATTTCAACTTGGAAACGCAAATACCAATTATTCTTGATACTCCCATCAAAATAATGTAACGTATCAAAAGTCAATTCGCTTTGTAATTTAAAAGCATGTTCCCAAATATACTTGGTTAAGCCTACCGTATATTGTTTCGAATTTGGCACTAATTCCTTTATGTCTTCACCTACTTTTTGCGTAGAATACCTACCTATAATTTCATAGTTTGAGGGAAAATTGTAACTCAATTGATGATCAAATCCATTCCCTACATAGGCATAATTAGATTGTGAACTATCATCTGGATTTACAGTCATAGCATTTGCCGCCGTAGTTCTTGACATATAACTCGACATAGCAGCCCAACCATTATATTTTAACATCGCATCGAGCAGAACTGACTTCATTGTTCGTGCTTCATATAAATCATTCCCTAATTGCCCTTGAGTTCTTTTGGCGTGATTATTTTGTTGAAAAGCTCCAGAGAGCATCAGTTTTGGCTTTTCTTCTCTCACAATATCGCCTTCAAAAGAAGTTCCATCTTTTGCAAAAGCACCAAAAGGCAATAATTCTACTTTTGCAGTTACGGCAACTCCTGCATCAGCATTTCCTGTTATATTACGCCCTTCGCCAGTTGAAACTGCTGTTTTAAAGTTATATGAAAACTGATCTTTGTACTCATTTAGATTGTGAATTTGAAAACCAAAATCTCGATCGATTGTAAACCGGGCATTATTGATTGATCGGTCTGTAAGCTGTAATCCGCCTGATGAATTTACACGTTGCCGGTTTCCGGGTAACTTGGTTTGACCAAAACTGATATTCCAATGTTTATTAGGTCTGTAAAAAACAACTGCATCTCGAATGATATTGATGTTTTCCCCTTCTCTAAACTCCCCTATATCACCTGGAGCAAATGACAATTGAATGGCGTATAAAAACCTTGGACTTCCTACATATCCATCAAATCGCAAACGTAGCCGTCTAATTTGTCCATCATAAGTGCCATCTTCATCTTGATTTTCTATGTAAGTTGCTCTGTTTTGCATTCGAAAACGAATATTCAATTGATATAAACTATCTGGAGAAGTTATCCCGATTCCTTTTCCAAAACTGTAATACGGTAGCGCCGATAATTTTAAATCATTGTCTTGTTTATTCTGTTTGATACTGACTTGACCAATAGTTGAAAAACTACAGATCAAAATGAAGAATGAAATAATTTTTTTCATTTAAAATTGTTTGTTAATACTGCAAATGTAAAATAAAAAATAAATTACAAATGCGGTTTAAATAGCGATTGCTACCTTTGTAAAAAAAAGTATGTCGAACATTTATATAGGATATCATTTTACGATTGAATCCAAAGACTTTAGCAAGAGCGAACAATTAAAACAATTAGGCGCAGAAATATTAATTGCAGAACTAGGAGAGAAAGCATTTGAAAGCTTTACCGAAACTGAAACTGGAATTTCAGCTTTTGTACAAAAGGATTTGTGGGATGAAACTATTTTAGAAGACATTCATATTTTGCAATCGGATGAATTTGAAATCAAATATACTTTTGAAGAGATCGAACAAGTTAACTGGAACGAAGAATGGGAAAAGAATTTTGAAGCCATAGATGTAAATGGTAATTGTCATGTTCGCGCTCCATTTCACCCAAAAACGGCTGCGGAGTTCGATATTGTGATTGAACCAAAGATGAGTTTTGGCACCGGTCATCACGAAACCACACATATGATGATTCAACATTTACTGGAGATGGATGTCACAGGAATGAAAACACTAGATATAGGTTGCGGAACGGCTATTTTAGCCATTCTCGCTGAAATGAAAGGCGCGCAACCCATAGACGCCATTGATATTGATAATTGGTGCTATTTAAATTCTATTGAAAATGCAGCACGCAACAATTGTAAACACATTTCGGTATATGAAGGTGATGCTGCTTTATTAACAGGTAAAAAATACGATTTGATTATTGCTAACATAAATAGAAATATATTGTTGAACGACATGCAAAGTTATGTTGACAGTTTAAATTCAAATGGTACATTGTTTTTAAGTGGTTTTTACCAAGAAGATATTCCATTCATTAATGCCGCTTGTGTTGAAAAGGGTTTGACTTATGTTAAAAAACTAGAAAGGAACAATTGGGTATCCTTAAAATATGTAAATTAGAGGTAATATTTTTTTATTAATTACGAAAGTACAAAAACCATAAAAATGAGTACTAAAGAAAAAGTAAGAGAAAGAGTAAGTATTAAAGAAGCTATAAGTTTAGACAATGAAATAGTTGTTTACAACGATGATGTAAATACTTTTGACCATGTTATAGAAACGTTGATTCGCGTATGCAATCACACTCCCGAACAAGCTGAACAATGTTCCCTAATTGTACATTACAACGGGAAGTGCACGGTAAAAACCGGTCCTTATGAAAAACTAAAACCACAATGCACTCAATTATTAGAAGCAGGAATAAATGCTGAGATAATTTAATACCTATTTGACAATCTTTTAAACAAATCCTTGCAAATAATTCATAAACATTCTCTTTTATTCTATATTTGAATAAAAGAGAATGTTTTTATGGAAGAATATGGTAAAATTTTAGTTTTTGTAATGCCTGTTTTTTTGATATTAATTATTATCGAAAAAATGTATGGGCATTACAAAGGAGAAGATACAGCGCCAAACATGGATGCAGTTTCGAGTGTAAGCTCTGGAATGGTAAATTCTCTGAAAGATGTTTTAGGATTGAGTATCACGCTTATTTCATATGAATGGATTGCTTCTAAAATTGCTTTATTTGAATTAGAAGCGACTATATTAACGTATCTTATAGGATTTATTGCCATTGATTTTTATGGATATTGGAGTCACCGCTTGTCACATCAAATCAATTTTTTGTGGAACAAACACGCTATTCATCACAGCAGTGAGGAATTTAATCTTGCATGTGCTTTACGACAACCTATTTCCAGCTTTGTTAATCTTTTTACTTTTTTGTTAATTCCGGCGGCACTTTTAGGCGTTCCCGAAAAAGTCATAGCCATAACACTTCCTATACATTTATTTTTACAGTTTTGGTACCATACCAAGCATATCAAAAAAATTGGTTTTCTGGAAAATATTCTGGTTTCTCCATCACATCATAGAGTGCATCATGCTATCAATCCTGAATACATGGACAAAAATCACTCGCAAATATTTATTTTTTGGGACAAGCTATTTGGTACTTTTCAACCAGAATTAGATTCGGTTCCACCTGTTTTTGGAATCACGAGGCCCGCAAGAACTTGGAATCCCATTCGGATAAATTTTCAACATTTATCATTACTAATTTCGGATGCTTGGCGAGCAGAAAAATGGCAAGATAAATTCACTATTTGGTTTAAACCAACGGGCTGGCGTCCAGAAAATTTTGAAGAAAAATATCCTGTAACCAAGATCAAAGATGTGTATAATTTTAATAAATATAGTGTACAACATTCTAATAAACTGATGTATTGGTCCCTTTTTCAAGCTATTGTAACATTGCTACTCATTAGTTACTTGTACAATTCTATAGCAGTAATAGGTTTGCCAAATGTTTTTATTTATGGTGCCTTTATTTTTTTAACGGTTTATAGTTACACCGAATTAATGGATACTCGAAAAATCTCTATCTTCTGGGAAAGTACTCGATTTGTGTCTGGAATTGGCCTACTTTTGTATTTTGGGGATTGGTTTGGAATGAATCAACTTTTCCCGTTTGCGAGCGCAATCATTGCTAGTTACCTTATCCTTTCTTTAATAGTAACCATCTATTTTGTGAGTACAAATTTTGAAAAAGAAACATTTAGTATCGCTTAAACAAAATCATATTATGAAAAGCAATACTATTCTTAAAAGTTTTATCGGTTTCTGTCTAGTTTATCTTCTACTAATTCTTTTAGGTAAAGATGAAATCGCATGGTTTTTAAAACCTTTGCTGCTGCCTTTTCTACTATTAGCAGTTAATTTTCATAAAAAATTTGGCACCAAAAATATATTATTAGCCGCTTTAACGATGTCTTGGATTGGAGATGTTATTTTACTGTTTGCAAATAAAGGAGAATTGTATTTCATTGCCGGACTGATTGCTTTTCTGATTTCACATATTTGCTATATTATATTATTTAGCAAGCAGTTAAACGTATATTTAAAGAAAAGTAAGTTCTTTTATTGGGTAGGAATTACAGCAATCACTTTTTACCTCATGGTGATGATGCTCGTTTTATTACCAAGCTTGGGCGACCTGAAAATTCCTGTTTTTGTGTATGCGCTAACAATTTCGATTATGTTATTATTTGCGTTCAAAGGCTACTTGAATTGGCTCCGACCTTCTAACATTCATATTTTAATTGGAGCTATTGTATTTGTTGCTTCAGATAGTATTTTGGCTTTTGATAAATTTTATGCACCAATACAACATAGCACTCTATTGATTATGACTACTTATTTGATTGCACAATTTTTGATTGTTGTTGGCATTTTAGAATTGAATAAAAAAAGTAGCATTCCCATTTGAAAACACTACTTTTTTTTAATGATTTATATGACTAATGAGGCAATTTACTCTTCAATAATCCGTAGAGATATGTTCCTAAAAGTGCTCCAAAAAGTACAATCAAGACAGTCCAAAAACCAGCTCCTAATAAAATAAAAATTGGTCCAGGACAAGAACCGACCAAAGCCCAACCCAATCCAAAAATCAATCCGCCAATCCAGTAGCGAGCAGATCCTTTTTCTTTATCTGGAATTGCTATGGCATTACCTTCTATGTCTTTTATATTGTTTCGTTTTATGATTTGGATTCCAATAACTCCTGTAAAAATGGCTACACCTATAATGCCATACATATGAAAGGATTGAAACTGGAACATTTCATAAATGCGATACCAAGAAACAGCTTCGGATTTAGTAAGTACGATTCCAAAAATGAAACCAACAAGTAAATATTTTAATATGTTTTTCATGTTTTATCTTTAAAATTTTAAAATTGAGTCAAGGAATCGCTTGCTAATTAACCAGTAATGGCAATAAAAAATGCGCCATTATAAGTCCACCAATGAAAAAACCAATAACCGCTTTCAATGAAGGAATTTGTAAGTTACTCAATCCTGAAATAGCATGACCCGAAGTACAACCACCCGCGTAACGAGAACCAAAACCAATCAAAATTCCACCAATTAATAAAATAAAAATAGCTTTAGGCGATGTTAAAATAGAAGTCCCAAAAAGTGCATCTGGCATTAATTTTCCATTAGGAGCTTCAATACCTAGTTGGGCTAATTGTGTAATAGTATTGGGATTAATAGCCACATTTGTAGTATCACTCATAAAATTAACGGCAACAAACCCGCCTAACATAGCACCTAAAACAACAACTAAGTTCCAACGTTGTGCTTTCCAATCAAAATCGAAAAAAGCAACACGTTTTCCTAAGCCCGCCATAGAACAGAGCGAACGCAAATTAGAAGACATTCCGAATGATTTTCCGAAATAGGTAAGTGCCAGCATGATCAAACCAATTAAAAAACCAGAAACGTACCAAGACCATGTTTCAAAAATTATTTTCATACTATTTTTTTGTGCAAAGATAAGAAGCATTTTATCAGATTGCTTCCATTATTTAAAAATCAGAAAAAAAGGTTATAATTCATCTAAGAACAAAGCAAAGGTTTAAAGTTCTGTTTATATTTGTATCACATAAAATATAATTACAGTTCTACCATTTCACTCTATTAATCGTATAAACATCATGAGAAACGCCATTTTTTATATAGCGCTCGTATTAAGCATAAGTGCTTGTACAAGTACAAAATCTACTTTACAAAATACAGATGACAACGCTCCTGACCTGCAACTCGCCTCAAACAATACTTTCATAATTAAAGAATATAGCACCGACAAAAAATATGGGTACGACAAAGATTATCCTATTAATATTTTTTTTAATAATACAGCAAATGAAACGATAAATCAAGAACGTTTTTTGAATGCTTTATCTGGGCCAAAAGGTGAAAAAATAAGTTTTACAAAACTCGAAAGCTGTTGTCCGTTCCCTACTAAAAGAAGCGAGATGGGCGCTGGATTTTTAGACGTTTATGAATTAAAGTGGAATGGTCAAAAAAAACCTACTTTACTTTACTTAAATATTTATGAAAAAGGAATTTTGATGGTTCCGGTTGGTCTTACAGTAAAAAAATAGTATTTATTAACGGTTGCTTTAGCCCTGATAGCAGTGAAAATCCTTTCCCTTTTTTTTTAAAAGGAAAAGATTGTAACGAATAGCAGGAAATAGCTCCCAAAAAAAATAAAATTAAAAGGTAACTCGTAAATCCTAACTATCTTTGCACTTTTAAAAAACAACACATTATGAACCTAAACGATATTCCTTTAATTAAGCATACCGAAAGCGGTAATTTTTTCCTATTGGCAGGTCCATGCGCTATTGAAGGAGAAGAAATGGCAATGCGAATTGCTGAAAAACTGGTAGGCATTACAGATGCTTTACAAATACCTTTTGTTTTTAAAGGATCTTTCAAAAAAGCAAACCGGTCTAGAATTGATAGTTTTTCAGGTATTGGTGATGAAAAAGCATTGAAAATTTTGAGAAAAGTGTCGGAGACTTTTAGTGTTCCTACGGTGACAGATATTCACACCAATGAAGATGCTGTGATGGCAGCTCAATATGTGGATGTACTTCAAATCCCAGCTTTTTTAGTGCGTCAAACTGATTTAGTAGTGGCTGCTGCCAATACTGGAAAAGTGGTCAACTTAAAAAAAGGTCAATTTATGAGTCCTGAAAGCAT
>JAYTBZ010000075.1:0-2054 GCA_043736705.1 Flavobacterium sp.
TGTGACCACGGCGGGATTTGAACCCGCACGCCCTTGCGAGCACCAGCCCCTCAAGCTGGCAAGTCTACCGTTTCTCCACGTGGCCTAAAAAAATAAAAGGTCAAGTAATAAATTACTCGACCTTTTGTGACCCGACTGGGGCTCGAACCCAGGACCCCATCATTAAAAGTGATGTGCTCTACCAACTGAGCTATCGAGTCAATGCTTTCAAGAAAATTATGTGTTGATCACTTAAATTGTGACCCGACTGGGGCTCGAACCCAGGACCCCATCATTAAAAGTGATGTGCTCTACCAACTGAGCTATCGAGTCATTTTCTTTCCTTGAATGCGGGTGCAAATATAAGGACTTATTTTGGAGTTTACCAAGCAATTTTATTATAAATTTGTCTTTTTTTAATTAAATTACTCAACACCTTAATTTGTAAGGTTTTATTCAAATGAAAAAAATTATATTGTTAGGATATATGGGTTGTGGGAAGTCTACAATCGCTGCAGAGTTGTCCAATATTATCGGAATTCCATTTGTAGATTTGGATAAAGAAATTGAAGCAAAAGTTGGGCTTTCAATACCTGCTATTTTTGAAAAATACGGTGAAATATATTTTAGAAAGGTTGAGCACGAAGTTTTTATCGACTTATTAAATATGTCAAAGCAACTAATCATTGGTTTAGGTGGAGGTACACCATGTTATGCCAATAATCATGAGTTGCTAAAGGGCAATAATTTAGTGTCGATATACCTGAAAGCTTCAATAGATACACTTTTCCATCGATTAAATCACAACAAAAGCAAACGCCCTTTACTTGCTGATAAAAATGAAGCCGAAATGAAAGAGTTTATAGCCAAGCATCTTTTTGATCGAAGTTTTTATTACAACCAAGCTCAATACAAAGTTGTAGTTGATGATAAAACAATTAAACAAACAGTACTTGATATTGTTGCAATTTTAGCTTAAATAGGCATAATTTGTATCGTTTTCATCAAAAACTACTTGCACATGTTCGAACAAAGAGGTAGAGAGTGAAATTCCTTTGAAGTCAGCTTTTACGGGATATTTTTTATGATTGCGATCTACTAAAACTGCTGTTTTAAACTTTTTTAAAGGAACATCTATAAAATGCCTTACAGCATAAATTAAGGTAGTGCCTGAATTTAGTACATCATCAACAAGCACCAAACCTTTATTAGCATATTCATCTTTTGATAAAGAGGTGTGAATGGGTAATTCAGGATGTTGTTTATTGATTTGTACTTCACAGAGCGAGACTTTGATGGTAGAGATAACCTCTAAAACGGCAGCTATTTTTTTTGCAAATATAAAACCGTTCGTTGCAATTCCTCCAATAACAATCTCCTGTTCATCTACAAAGGTTTCATAGATTTGATAGGCAATTCGTTTTATGGTATGTTCAATTTCTTGATTGGTCAAAATTATATTTTTACTCATGTTTTTTTGTTTTATTGGAGGTTTGAAGCGACTATTTCAAATAATTGAAGAATACTGATTTTAGAAGTGTTTTATTCCTAAAGTTTTTACTTTCGAAATTAATCTTCTTCATCTACTATGATTTCATTTCCAAATTCGTCGATATCTCTCCTGTCTTTTTTCGTGGGTCTTCCGGCACCATTTTTTCGGTAATGTTCTTTGGATAATTTTAGTAATTCTAAATGCTGATAAGCTTCTGCTGGAGTATCATTTCTTCTGTAAATATCTACTAATTTAGCCGCAACACGATTCTCTGGAACGTCTAAAACAGTAATGATTTGCGTAATTTGATCTTTACGAAAGGTGATTTTATCCGTTGCGAATACCTCTTTAGAAGGTTTGGCTACTTGGCCATTTACTGTAACGTGGTTTTTTTTACAAGCTTCAGTTACCATGTTTCTGGTTTTGTAATACCGCACACACCACAAGTATTTATCTATTCTCATAAAATTTCTAAAATCGGAGTTAAATAGTTTACAAAAATCAATCAATATTGTATCTTGCGCACTTAAAAAATTAGCTATAATGAACAAATTTAAGTATTATTTTATTTTATCAATTACAA
>JAYTBZ010000076.1:0-2053 GCA_043736705.1 Flavobacterium sp.
AATACTATTGAGTCAATGTGCGGTTTACCTTGCTACTTCTCCTAAAAGTAACGCCTCGTACTTAGCCATAGGAACAGCGCAACAATTAGTGAAACAAACGGGAGATCTTCCAGTTCCTATTCATTTACGCAACGCTCCAACAAAATTAATGAAAGAATTAGGATATGGTGAAGAATACAAATATGCTCATGATTACAACAATAATTTTGCCGATCAAGAATTTTTACCAGAAGCACTTAAAGAAACACCTATTTATATTCCTGGGAACAATTCTAGAGAAAACAGTATCAGGGAATTTTTAAAGAACAGGTGGAAAGATAAATATGGTTACTAAAGCACATAAAAAAGTCCAGATTGCTCCAGACTTTGCTACACTTTTATAAATTTTATAACCTAAAATTTAACGGCAATTTTTTCTGAAATTAATGTATCATTTTCATAATATTCAAAAAACCATTGATTGTCTTTTAAAATCAGAGAGCCTTGCACTAAATCTTTCATAGCAATAAAAGAATTGGCTTGTGATGTTTTGAATAATTTCATTACTACTTTTGGTGTGCTGTCTATTAACTGATAACCCGTCGATGTGACTTGGGCATAAAGTAAGTTAGAATCTTTTGTATCAATGATAACCTTAGCCTCACTCCCAACAGATTTTTCAACCAGTTTAGTAGTCCCAGGGTTTTGTACCATTATGGTTTGAACTTTAGCTCCATTATACTTATATTTCAATGCGTAAACAGATGCAAAAGCTTCGGTTAGCGCTTCAGTATAGGCTAACTTATACTCTTTTTCTTTACTTTTACCAATAGGGGATTTATAGATAACTTTACTATTACAGTCCTTTAATGTAATGTACAATTTAGTCACCAAAAAACCGCTTTCGTTACTAACATCAGCATACAAAACACTACACCGATCATTGTATTCCGCAGGAATGGAATCATTAGTATAAAAAGGAGTAAAACCCGCCTTACCTAAATTAAATTTTGTTAAGGTGTTCAATCGGTATTGATTCTCAGCTTTCAAAAAATTAAATTTTAATGGAACGATTACGGCTTTATAGTCGTTAACCGATTGCGCATACGAATAACTCCCCATTAAGATTAGTAATAATAGAAATGACTTTTTCATATTTATAAATATTTTTTTAGTTCTAATAAATGATTCACTTGCTTGATATGATTTGCTACTTGTAGGTTACTTTCATTAAAAAAAATAGCATCCAATCCGGCTTCTAATGCTCCTTGAACATCCGCATCTAAACTGTCACCAATCATGATACTGTTCTCTTTTTTTGCTTTTGCTAAATCTAAAGCATAATCAAAAATTATTGGATTCGGTTTTTTGACTCCTGCCATTTCAGAATTAGTAACCGTTTGAAAATAACTACCGAGGTTAGAATTATTTATTTTTTTGTATTGAACAGCGGCAAATCCGTTTGTAATGATATGCAGCTTGTAATTTTCATTCAAATAGTCTAAAATCTCAAAAGTACCATCAAAAAGATAATTGTTTTCGGGTAAAAATCGAATATAATCCTCCGCAATAACATTAATTTCCGAGTCAGAAATATAATAATTAATAGCATCAAAAGAATGTTTCAATCGATTGTAGCGTAATTCTTCGTGTGTAATTTTATCGTACTGATATAATTTCCAGCACTCTTGGTTGATGGGCACGTATTTTTCTATAAACAATTTTATTTCAACTGATGGATGATTATTCTTGAAAATAGTATCAAATGTAATTTCAGAATTTTTATCAAAATCCCAAAGTGTATGATCTAAATCGAAAAATACATCTGTTATATGCGTTTGTTTCATTTTTTTATTTAAAATATTCCTCCATCTACAAAACTAAAATAACTGGTTTCAGTAACAATCAAATGATCTAACACTTTAATTTCTAAACTGTCGCCTGCCAATTTTAGTTTTTTTGTTATTTGCTTGTCGGCATCACTTGGTATTAAAGTCCCCGATGGATGATTGTGACATAAAATTAATCCCGTTGCTCCCATTTCGAGCGCAGTTTTAAAAACAATACGCACATC
>JAYTBZ010000077.1:0-2053 GCA_043736705.1 Flavobacterium sp.
AATTCTCAAAAAGTTTTTTTAGTTGACGATGTTTATAGAGTTTGCGTTTCCTTTCCCTATTACGCGATCATAACGGTCTATGTTTTCCCTGTAATAGACCAATGCAGTGTACTCATTTTCAGTTTGATAGAAGTTTCCGTCGATTGCATTTTCATGGTCGATCACTCCTCTCTCATCTGCTATGGTGTATTTGTAGTTTGTAAATCCTTGTTTGACCAAAATAGCTTTTTCATAAATGCTTTTTTGTACATTATAATTCATTTTGTATTCTGGGGTTATGCTGTAATTATTAAACATTCCACCAATATAAATATCTTTTTTTAGTCTAAAAGTTGGAGCCGAAAGGGTAAAATAAACCCATAAATAATCTGCTTCGATTTCAGGATTAGTACTATTTATGTTAGTAGGAACAAAATCACCATTTACATCTTGGGTAAAGGAATAAGGAAAGTTGGCTCGCGCGGCATTAGTATACAAGTGAGACCCATAAATTGGCGTGTTTGAGTCAATTTTTGCTATATTATTTGCTGCAGAGCGAATGTCTTTGTTTTCAAAAAATAAAAATTCATTACCTGCCCAAAATTGTGTCTCAGGATCGTATTTATACATGAGATCATTCCCAATCGTGTATTGTGGGACTATATTTTTGATGGCAGTATTAAATTGTCCGTTTTGTAGCAGCACCACGCGAACATTTTTCATTGGATTTTGGAAAGTAATTTGATTAGATTTTATACTAAACTCTAAATTGTGTTTCATTTCGATACTATTTACTGTCCGCGCGCGCTTGACTTGCATTGGGACAGTAGCTAGATCTTCATATAAAATGAACTTTCTAGAAAAAACTACGTCTTTGTTTTCATCTAAAACTTTAAGGATGTAATTCCCGCTGATGCGCAATTGCTGCGTAAATTGATTTGGAATCGATACTTTATAGTGCGAGTAGATTTGTAAAGTGTTGAATGAATTTGTGTATTCTTGAATTCTTTGATTGTCAAATCCCTGTAAATATTCGTTTTTTGGAATTTGGGTAGCAACCCAATTGTAATCACAATGAATTATTTCGTAATAATAATTAGCTTCATTACCAAAAAGATCATCAAACTGGAGTTGAAAACCCTCTCCAAGTTTGAAAATTGGAATCACATTTCGGTCACTTTGCAAAAAAGAAATGGTTTTGATGTTGTATGGCGCAGTAATTTCTTTTTCGGATTGAGCAACGGCTGAATTGATTGCAAGTACAAAAAGAAAAAAGAAAACTATTCTAAGAAACGGGTTTGTCATTTTGCAGCAATTAAGATATTGTAAATATATGGAATACGATTCGTTTTTGTAGGATTATCTGTTTCAAAGGAAAGGTCTTATTTGTGTGTAATTTCTGTTAATAAATATATAACATTATCAGATTTTAGGATTAATCGTATTATTTTTACTTCAAATAAACAAAACTTATGAAAAAAATCAACAATTTAGTAGTTGGAATTATGCTGTTTCCTGTCGCAGTTTTTGCACAGCAAATGGATTATTCTAAAGCAATTCCTTTTGATTCAACTGTAAAAACAGGTAAGCTTGAAAATGGCTTAACCTATTACATCAAGAAAAATGCCAAACCTGAAAAGAAAGTAGATCTTAGGTTGGTTGTGAACGCAGGTTCAATTTTAGAAACTGACGACCAACAAGGATTGGCGCATTTTATGGAGCACATGTGTTTTAATGGAACCAAACGTTTTCCAAAAAACCAATTGGTTGACTATTTACAGAGTATTGGTGTCAAGTTTGGACAACATTTGAATGCGTATACTAGTTTTGACGAAACGGTTTATTTTTTACCAATTCCATCTGATGATCCTGAAAAACTAGAAAAAGGATTTCAAATTATAGAAGACTGGGCTTTTAATACCGTTTTGACACCAGAGGAAATTGATAAAGAAAGAGGCGTAGTTCTAGAGGAATATAGACTAGGTTTAGGAGCTGGAAAAAGAATGATGGGTCGTTATCTTTCTAAAATGATGCATGATTCTCATTATGCAGAGCGTTTGCCAATAGGTCAAAA
>JAYTBZ010000078.1:0-22486 GCA_043736705.1 Flavobacterium sp.
TATATAAAAATATTGATATTTATCGTTTTTTGGTTAACGGTGACCAATCCGATAATGTTGGTTTAAAGGACAATGACGTTATTCGGATTCCGGCGTACACTCAAAGGGTAACAGTAGAGGGACAGGTCAAGCGTCCTGGAATTTTTGAAATGAAGAAAGGCGAGACTTTTAGTACTTTAATGTCTTTCGCGTCCGGCTTTAATGAATTTGCGTACACAGCCTCTGTAAATGTGTTGCAAAAAACGAATAAAGAATTCAAGGTAACAGATATTAAGGAGTCAGAATTTAATACCTATAAACCGCTGTCAGGCGATGTGTTTCGCATTTCTAAAATTTTAAACCGTTTTGAAAATCGCATTAGCATTGCAGGCGCCGTTTTTAGACCGGATACGTATTCCTTTTATGAGGGCATGCGCATTTCTGAGCTAATTAGCAAAGCCGATGGATTAAAAGAAGATGCATACAGCAAAAGAGCCCGAATTATTAGACTCAAGTCTGATTTGACTACTGAGATTGTTATGGTTAATTTAGAGCAAGCGTTACGAGGTGATGAAGCCGCTAATGTGGCTTTGAAAAAAGAAGATGTAGTTACCGTTTATTCTATACTGGATTTTGTTGAGGAATATAAAATCACTATCGATGGCGAAATCAGACAGCCAGGGGTGTATAACTATAACGAGGGTTTAACTTTAAACGATTTGTTAGTACAAGCCGGTGGTTTAACAGGTTCTGCATCTAAGAGAGTAGAGATTGCAAGGATGATCGTTGCTGAAAAAAATGACGATGCCAATCCGAACAAAGCAGAATTGTTCAACATCGAGATTGCTCCCGACAACAACGAGCAAGCCAAAAATTTTGAACTGCGTCCGTTTGATGTCATTAACATTCGTAAGATGGCGGTCTATGAAAAACCGGAGATGATAAGTATCACTGGTGCGGTGGAGTATGCAGGCAAGTACGTTTTGGCCAACAAAAAAGAAAGGGTTTTTGATGTCGTAATGAGAGCAGGTGGATTGACGTCGGTAGCCAATGTGAATGGTGTTAAAATCAAAAGACCCATTCAAGCCAAGCAAATTGAGGACGTAGAGAGTATTAATCTCAATTTAGGAACTAAAGACAGCATTCAAAATAAATTAGAGAAGAAACTCAAACAGGATTTAAAATACGCTACAATCCCTGTAGATTGGGATGCGATTATAAAAAATCAGCAAAGCAGCACCAACATCATTTTGTTTCCTGGAGACGCTATTGAAGTGGCAACTTTTAACGAAGGAGTTAAGGTTACGGGTAACGTATTGTTAACATCAGAAATTCCGTATAACAAAGGAAGAGGATTTGAATACTATCTCGATGCTGTGGGAGGTGTTGATAATAAAGGCTGGAAAAGAAAGTCATACATCATTTACCCCAACGGACAAGCTTCAGTTACACGTCAGTTCTTATTCATAAGAAACCATCCCAAAGTAATACCAGGATCACAAATTATTGTTCCTGAAAAACCAGAGAGAAAAAAGATGAGTACGGGAGAATTTGTAAGTATAGCAGGAGTTTTAGCGAGCTTGGCCGGAGTTATTATTGCGATATTAAGGTAGTGGTCAGTATTCAGTGATCAGTGTTCGGGTTGTAGTGTTCAATCTCAGATAATAGATTTAATTTGTTTTATAGCGCGCTTTCTTTGGCTTGCTCAGGACGCCACGGGAGAAAAATGAATACAAATAATAGGCTGTTTTGACCGCATTTAAAATAAATATTTCAATACAATTAAACAAAACACAAGCGTAAAATCTTGAAACAATGAATAAAGAAATATCTAACGACGAAATATCGTTAAAAGAACTAATTGAAAAAGGAAGGGAATGGTTTTCTTATTTGCTTTCGCAATGGAAGATTATTGTTTTGGCAGGCGTAATTGGAGCTGTTTTAGGATTAGCCTACTCATTTATTAAAAAACCAGTGTATACCGCTACTTTATCCTATGCATTAGAAGATGGAAAATCAGGTTCGGGATTAGGAGCCTTAAGTTTGGCGAGTTCATTTGGCTTAGATTTGGGATCCAGCGGCGGCGGAGTTTTTTCAGCTGCCAACCTTATGGAGTTTTTTAAGTCACGTTCCATGGTTGAAAAAACATTGTTGTCCCCAGTAGTATTTAAAGGAAAAAACATATCTCTAGCAGAAATGTATATTCAAGACAAGAAGTGGCGTGACAAATGGAAAGAAAAACCCAAATTAAAAAGTATCCAGTTTTTGCCCAATGCCAATAGGAATCAATTTACAAGAGTACAAGACAGTATTTTAGGATTGATTTATAGTGATTTATCAAAAAGTGGTTTAACTGTAGAACAAAAGGATAAAAAAGTAGCTATCGGCACTATTTCGACACAGTCTACCAATGAGTCTTTTGCTAAATATTTTACAGAGGCATTAGTCAAAACAGTATCTCAATTTTATATTGAAACCAAGAGTAAGAAGGCACGCGAGAATATGGATATCTTAGAACGACAAACGGATTCTATTCGTGGGGCACTCAATGGCGCCATTACCGGTGTAGCAATTGCTAATGACAATACTTTTGGATTGAATCCTGCGATGAATGTGCGGCGGGCGCCATCTGCTAGACGACAGGTAGATGTGCAGGCGAATACAGCAATATTAACCGAATTGGTCAAACAAACGGAGCTAGCCAAGGTTACTTTACGCAAGGAAACGCCATTGATTCAGGTGATTGACAAACCAATATTGCCTTTACCCAAAGAGAAATTTAGAAAAGCAAAGGGAATTTTAATGGGAGGCTTTTTAGCTGGTTTTTTGTTAGTGCTGTACTTGATAATGAAGAGGGTTTATAAAATTCTGGCTTAATTTTAAGTATAAAAATTATTTTGTTTTTAAATTTCGAAAAGTAAGTTAAGAATATATATCGCAGCAGTAGAGTTGCTTTTTTTATTGACTTTGTTGTATTCAATGTAATTTACAGATACTGATTATTTAAGAAGATTTACTTTAATAATTGATCATTTTAAATATTTATAAAAATTATTAATTCTACACAATAGTTTTAGCTTAGACTTAATTTTATATTCCAGAGAGTTTTTTAATGTATTAAGTATAGTATTATTTGTTATATCAAGTTTAAAGTTAAGTGATTATCTTAATCGAATAAAAATGATTTAAGTTTATAACTATTATGAAAAAAAAAATAGCAATTATTGGAGCAAGTTATTTACAAGTTCCGCTATTATTAAAAGCAAACGAAATGGGTTTAGAAACTCATTGTTTTGCCTGGGAAGATGGTGCGGTTGGCAAAGATATAGCCAATTTTTTTTACCCAATCTCAATATTGGAAAAAGATTTAATATTACACAAGTGCCAAGAAATAGGTATAGACGGGATCACTACAATAGCGACAGATCTTGCAGTTCCTTCAATATGCTATGTCGCCGAAAAACTAAAGTTAATTTCAAATAGTTATGCTTCAGCTTTAATTTCCACTAATAAATTAGAGATGAGAAAGGCATTTTCTGATGCTAAATGTTCAAGCCCTAAGTTTATTGAAGTATTATGGAACGAAATTAATATTGAAAACTTTTCTTTTCCTATAATTGTTAAGCCAGCAGATCGATCGGGAAGTAGAGGAGTATCAAAAGTTGACTCAGAGGAAAAGCTGTTAAAAGCGATTGACTATGCTAGAAATGAGTCGTTGTCTAAGAAAGTTTTAATAGAAGAATACATAAATGGAGTTGAAGTAAGTGTTGAGAGTATTTCTTGGCAAGGTGAGCATACTATTCTTGCAGTTACTGATAAGGTAACCACAGGTGCTCCGCACTTTGTCGAACTGGCTCATCATCAACCTTCTAGTTTGTCAAGTTTAATTCTCGAAAAAATTAAAGCGGAAACGTTACAATGTTTAGATGCTTTGAATGTTAAATATGGAGCGAGTCATGCGGAATTTAAAATTACTGCGGATGGAAAGGTGTTCGTTATAGAAGTTGGTGCAAGAATGGGTGGAGATTTTATAGGTTCACATTTAGTAGAACTTTCAACGGGCTATGATTTTTTAAGCGGTATAATAAATATTGCAATGAATAAATATGAGAAGCCAACTATTTTAAAGGAAAAGCATTCCGGAATTTATTTTTTATCCAAAGAAAGCAAATCTTTATTGCCTTATTTTAAGCGATATAATGATTTTGAAGTCCAAAAAGAAATGCAAAACCTAGAGTTGAAATTGTTGACCAATAGTAATGATCGTTCCGGGTATTTAATTTATCAAGGAAACGAAAAAGTTTTACTGTAATTATATATGAGAATACTATGAAAAAAATTGTTTTTTTGGTTTCAGGAGGTGGTGGTACTCTTAAATTTGTATATAATGCTATAAAGAAATTGGAGCTTCCAATAGAGATCGTTGGTGTAGTTGCTGATAGACAAGTGTCTATTAAAAAGTTTGCGGATGATAATAATATCTTTTTTAAGCAAATTGTATATAGTCAATCTATGCCACTTGAATTGCAAGAAGTTCTAAAAGAGCTAAAACCTGATTTAATTATAACTAATATACACAAGATAATAGATTGTGGCACATTGAATTTGTTTTCTTCAAGGTTTATAAATTTACATTATTCACTTTTGCCAAGTTTTGCTGGATACATAGGGATGGATACAATTAAAAAAGCAAAAGAACAAAATGTTGGTTTTATTGGTGGGACTTGCCATGAAGTTAGTGAGGTAGTTGATGCAGGAAGGATTATTCATCAAGCTTGTTTTAGTGTTGATTGGAAGAATGATCTAAGTGTTGTTGATACCGTTTTTAAATCTTCATCTATTTTAATTTTGGGAGGAATATGTACAAAATTGGGTGTTTCAATTTGTAACACTGAAAACTTAATAATTAACAACAAAAAGGTGATTTTTTCACCGACACTTCCATTAACTAATCTTGAGTTTTCAGATAATTTTTGGGATTTATTAAAAGAATAAATTATTATGATACCATTTAATAAACCTTTTTTAACAGGTAAAGAGACGCATTATATTTATGATGCGGTGAATTCGGGTAAAATTTCTGGAAATGGAAAATATACTCAAAAATGTCAGCAGTTCTTTGAAGAAACTTATGGGTTTAAAAAGAGTTTGCTTACCACTTCTTGTACAGATGCGCTCGAGATGGCTGCAATGTTAGCTAATATTGAACCTGGGGATGAAGTTATAGTTCCAAGTTTTACATTTGTTTCTACGGCAATAGCATTCGTGCGTCAGGGAGCAAAAATTATTTTTGCTGATTCTTATGAGAACAATCCAAATATTGATGCCGATAAAATTGAAGAATTAATTACTGCTAAGACAAAAGCAATAGTTCCGGTTCACTATGCGGGTGTAGCTTGCGATATGGATAAAATAATGGACTTAGCAAATAAGTATAATTTATTAGTTATCGAAGATGCTGCACAGGCAATAGATAGTTATTATACTGATAAAGACGGATTAAAAAGGGCTTTGGGATCAATTGGGCATCTTGCAGCTTTTTCTTTCCATGAAACAAAAAATATTGTTTCAGGCGAAGGTGGTATGCTAACTATAAATGACGATAGATTCGTTAAAAGAGCTGAAATAATTTGGGAAAAGGGAACGAATAGAGCGGAGTTTTTTAGAGGTGAAGTTAATAAATATGGTTGGGTTGACACTGGATCATCGTTTCTTCCTTCTGAAATTATTGCGGCTTTTCTATGGGCTCAAATTGAGAATTTAGAAACAATACAAAATAAAAGGAAGTTGCTTCATGACTGCTACTTTAAAAATTTAGTGCAATCTGAATTAATAAAGCTTCCAGTTTTACCTGATTATGCTACTAATAATGGTCATATGTTTTATATTACTGCCAAAGATATAGAGGTAAGAGATACGCTTATTTTAAAATTAAAAGAGAATGGATTTCATGCGGTATTTCATTATATTTCATTGCATTCAAGCCCGTATTATAGTAAAAAACATGATGGTAGAGTACTAGTGAATTCTGATATGTTTACAGCTTGCTTACTAAGGTTGCCATTGTTCTACGAATTAGAAGAAACCGATGTAATCAAAATCGCCGAATGCATCAAAACAGTAAGTGAATGTTAAAAAGAGGAAGACTAGATTTCATTTTAAATTATTTTAAGAGTGAGGATAGATCTAAAAACATTCAGGCAAATATAGTAGGTTCTTTCTTTTTAAAAGGAATCAGTATAATATTGAGTCTTGTTGTGGTACCCTTGACAATAGATTATATTTCCCCGTATCAATACGGCGTTTGGATCACTCTCTCTTCTGTAATTGGATGGCTGAGTTTTTTTGATATTGGATTTGGAAATGGGCTTAAGAACAAATTTGTAGAAGCAATAGCCCATGGAGATATAAAATTAGCCAAAATTTATGTTAGTACGACTTATGGAATTATGGCGATTATCATTTCGAGTATTTGGTTAATTACTATTGCGGTTTCAAGATTTGTCAATTGGAGTGAATTTTTAAATGTTGATAAGATAGAAAACATTGATTTGTACAATGTGGTTTTTATCGTGTTGACCACTTTTGCGTTTCAATTTATTTTAGGGTTATTAAATACAATTTTAACATCCATACAAAAGCCAGTAATAACGTCTGTGATTAACGTTGTGAGCCAATTACTTATTTTAGTTGGTATTCTGGTATTGACTAAAACCACCACAGGTTCCTTGACTAATTTGAGTTTGGTTGTTGGGGGTGTAAATACAATTGTTTTGTTGTTCTTTTCTTTATATTTTTTTAATACCTCGCTGGCAAAATACGCACCAAGTTTAAAACATGTTGATTTTAAGTATGCCAAGGACTTGTTGAAAATTGGTGTCAGATTTTTTATTTTACAAATTGTTGCCATTGTTTATTACGAAACAAATAATATTATTATTACTAAAACCTTATCGCCGCTAGACGTTACGATTTATAATTTAGCATTCAAGTATATGTCAATTCTAGGAATGGCATTTGGCATTATTCTTACTCCTTTTTGGAGTGCCTTTATAGAAGCTAGCGTATTGAAAGATTATGCTTGGATGAAAGCAGTTAAGAAGAAACTATATATCGGTTTTTCTTTTTTTGTTGTACTCGGAATTATATTGGTACTAATGTCTTCCTTGTTTTATGAATTATGGTTTGGTGATAAGGTTTCCATACCCTTACAATTAACTATACTAATGGGGATTTGGCAAATATGTAATATGTGGAATTCTTTACATTCTATTTTAATCTACGGATTTGCAAAAATAAAAATTCAATTGATTTGTTCTGTGCTAGTTGGTGTATTGAATATACCACTTACCATGTTTTTGTGCGAAAAATCAGGTTTGAACGGAGTAGCAATATCGCAGATCTTTTTAGCGCTCCTAATAGCTTGGGTGGGTCCATTGCAATTAAATAAACTAATAGACGAAAAAGCTTATGGAATCTGGAATAGATAAAAAGTTAAGTATTTTAATTATATCTAGCGGGATGCCTACGGATAATTCCCCTAAGCAAGTAATCGATATGTCTAAATCTCTAAGCGAAGAACATAATGTTGATTTGTTGTTGAAATATCCAATGGTCAGTGATGTTTCTATAATTTCTGTTTATAATGGTTTTGATTTGTTTTTAATAACCAAGTTTAGTTTTATTATCAGAGGCATCAATTTCTTGAAAAGAAGTATTAAAAAAACAGCTAATGTTTTAATTGGTGTAAAAAATAGAATAGAAGAGCCACAGTATCATTTTTTTGGTATAGATGATAAGAATCCTCCTGTTAGTTCAAAGAAAATTTTAAATCAAATTCGTAAAGATTATGATTTTGTTATAATTTTCTTTTGGCAGGGAATGATAACCTCTAAAACACTTAATGAAATATATCAAAAAACAAAAAAACCAATTCTATTGATGGCTGCAGATATGTTTCCAATGACGGGCGGTTGTAGTTATTTTTGGGATTGTGATCGTTTAGAAAAATCTTGTGGAAAATGTCCAGGATTGAATTCAAATGATGAAAATGATATCACTCGCAAGAATTTTTTGTATAAAAAAGCACAGTTAGAAAATATAAATTGCGTTTTTTTAGGAAATAGTTGGATGAATGTTTATGCTCAAAAAACGAGGCTGTTTAAAAATATAGATACTATTTACCCTATAATTGATGAAAATGTTTTTAAGCCTCGCGATAAAGAATTTTTGAGAAAAGAAAAAAAATATTCTGATAAAATTATATTGTTTTTTGGAGCTGTAACTGCAAGCGAAGTGCGAAAGGGGAGTAAGTATCTTGTAGAGTCATTACAATTGTTAGCGAAAAATCGTCCAGACCTAGCGGCTAAAGTTTTATTATTGGTTGCTGGAAATGAAAGTGACATTTCAGGGTTAGATAGCTTTGAAGTAGTTAAAACGGGTCATTTGAATTTTGAAAAATTGGCAGAATGTTATGCAATGGCTGATGTTTTTCTAAGTCCATCAGTTCAAGATGCAGGGCCGATGATGTTGAATCAAGCTTTATTATGTGGAACTCCGTCTGTTGCTTTTAGGATGGGGACAGCATGCGATATTCTAAATTTAGAGACTGGTTATATTGCAAATTATCGTGACAGTGAAGATTTTTGTAATGGTATAATATCGTTAATTGTCAAGTCAAAAGAAGAGTTAGAGGTTATGTCAAAAGAATGTAGAAGACAATCTTTAGCAAAATATTCTTACGTTGCCTACAGAGAAAATATTATTAGAATTTATAAAAGTATTAAATAGATGTTAATTAGAGATTTACTTGGAAAAATAAATAGAAGAATTAAGTTTGGTAAAATTCCTGCGAGAATTAATACTAAATTCTTATTTTTTATTAATAATGCTAAATTTGATCAATTTGTAACTTTAGGTGTGCCGTTACTGGATATCCAACCTTCTGGAAAATGTCAGTTTGGGTCAAATTTAGTTATGGTGAATTCAGCTAAGCATTCAACATTGGGTAAAAATAATCGATGTAAGTTCGTCGTTTCAGCGAATGCAACTTTGACTATAGGTAATAAAGTAGGGATGAGTAATACTACTATTGTCTCTACGAAATCTATTACGATTGGTAATAATGTAATGATTGGTGGAGGAGTAACCATTGTTGATTCAGATTTCCATTCTTTAAATCCTTTGCATTGGCACACTAATGCTGACGAACAAAATATGATTAGTTTACCTGTTGTAATTAAAGACAATGTTTTTATTGGAATGGACTCGATAATACTCAAGGGAGTTACTATTGGTAACAATGTTATTATTGCAGCAGGATCGGTAGTTTCTAAAGATATACCAAATAATCAAATTTGGGGAGGAAATCCAGCTAGGTTTATTCGTAATAATGAATTTAATTAATTAGAATGGACGTAGTACTTATTTTCAATGGTTTAGGAAACCAAATGTCTCAGTATGCTTTTTATTTGCAGCATAAAAAAAAGGATGATTCAACTTATTTTATTCCTTTTTGCAGTGATCACAATGGCTTAGAGTTAGAAAGTGTATTTGGTGTTAATTGTAAGGTGTCTTTCAGTCAAAGAGTTCTTTATATTTTATTTCGAATATTACTTACCGACAAAGTGAAATGGTTAAGCGGTCCGATACAAAAGTTGCTCCATTTATTGAATTGTAACATTATAAAAGAAAATTTCGATTACAATTTCAATAGTGACTACCTGAAGCCTTCAAGAGGAATTACATTTTATTATGGCGGATGGCACACTGAGAAATATTTTGTGGGTGCAAAGGATATAGTTGATGATATATTCGAATTTAACACTCCTAATGATGAAAAGAACTGTAGTTTTATAACGAGCATCAAGAGTACAAATAGTGTGTCACTGCATGTACGACGAGGTGATTTTTTTAATAACGATAATATTAATCTTTTTGGCGGTGTTTGTACCACAGCGTATTTTCAAAAAGCAATTAGTACCATGGAATCGAAAGTAGCGAATCCCCATTTTTTTGTTTTTTCTAATGATTTGGCGTGGGTAAAGGAAAATATTTTTATTAAAAACGTAACCTATGTAGACTGCAATGCAGGAAAGAACTCTTGGAAGGATATGTATTTAATGAGCTTGTGTCAACACAATATAATTGCTAATAGCACCTTTAGTTGGTGGGGAGCATGGCTTAATAAAAACAAAAACAAGATTGTGATTTCGCCAAAACGTTTTCTAAATAGTGATAGTACTACTGATGTATATCCAGATGCATGGATTAAACTAGGTGATTATTAAATTTTAAATAAAAAATGAAAAAAATAGCTTTTACTATTTGTGCAAAAAATTATATCGGTTTAGCTCTTGCGTTAGAAAAATCAATAAAAGAACATAATAATGATGTTGATTTTTTGATTTTTGTAGCAGATGAATTTTCGGATGAAGAAAAAATCAATGATCTGCCTGACAATATTATAATAGCCAAAGATGTAATTGGTATTTATGCAGAACAATGGAATCAAATGTCGTTTAAATACGATTTGACTGAATTTTGCACTTCGATCAAACCTTCTTGTTTTAAGCATGTTTTTAAGAAGTATAATTCTGACGCATGTATCTATTTTGATCCTGATATTTTAGTGTTTAATTCATTAGATACGATTTATAATAATTTGGTAGATAAATCTATTATAGTTACGCCCCATATCACTACCATAGAGAGCGTATATACAGGGAATTTAAATGAAAGGAATTTGCTATTTTCGGGCATGTTTAATTTAGGGTTTCTAGCATTAAAAAATGATGTGTACGCAAAAAAAATGTTAGATTGGTGGGAAATTCGCCTTGAAGACAGATGTTTTCAAAATATGATGGAAAATTATTTTACGGATCAGAAATGGATGGATTTTTTACCTTCTTTTTTTCCTAATCAATTGTTGATTTCAGATGACTTGGGTTTGAATGTTGCTCCATGGAATTTTTATGAACGGGAAATAATAAAGAAGGATAATTCTTTTTTAGTCAAGGATCGTATAAAAAAAGAGGTTGATGCTTTTTACCCATTACTATTTGTTCATTTTTCTGGATACGATTATAAAGCATTAATTAATGGAGAAATAGTACAAGGTAATATTAAAAATTTTGAAGGCTATGAAGATTTTGAAGAAATCTTTGATCGATATGCAAGCTTTATAAAACAAAGTGACTTCTCGAAATATATTAAATTAGGATATACGTATAATTATTTTTCTAATCAGGTAAGTATATCTAATGTTTATAGAAAACTTTTTAGGAGATTACAAGAAGATAAAAAAATAAATGTTAATCCGTTTGATGCTAGTTGTTCGTTTTATTTGTCCTTGAAGGAGGCCAAATTAATTAATCAAAAAATGCTCAAGACAGATAAGATTTCAATTGCAACTGCTGAAAATGTAGAACAAAAAACTTTAATGATTAATAAGCTACTAAAGATTTTGTTTAAGTGTATAGGCGCAAATAGATTTTTTATGTTGATGCGATTAATGCGATTGTACTCAAAAATAGAAAATCATGTTTATTTGATTGATAAAAGTTACTTAAAGAATTTTAAAATTAGAAATTAGTTTGATAACATTCCTAGGTTACAACAATATGATAACTCATAAGCGTGGGGTTGAAAACGTTATTCATTTTCAGTCGAAAGCGAGTCCCTATGAAGTAAATTATTATTTTCATTGGGATACTCAAACCCGAGTGAGTCGTTATGAAAAATTAATTTGTATTGGGCTAGAGAAAAATAGATTTTGGTTCGTAACGTTAAATGTTATTCTACTCAAACTTAAAAAACGAAATAAAAAAATATTCATTCATTCACACAATCCTTTGATGAGTTTAATGAGTATTTATCAGAGCAATCTTTTTACTGTTCATGATGCCTTGTACTATCTTACGAGTGCTACAAAGCACAAGTTAAACTATGTTTTTTGGATATTAGAGAAAATCCTCTATTTCCGTTGTATTCACGTTCATTTTATTTCTGAATATGCTAAACAAATGAGTTTGTATAAATGTAAAAAAGATTTTTTAATTATTCCAAACACATCACATTTTGAAACATTCAATTTAAACAGTCTAACAGTAGATAATAATTTGAAAAAGTTTAGTAATGGCGCATTCAAAGTACTTATTGTGCGAAGTATAGAAGAGAGAGCTTTAATCAATTTGATAATTGAAGTTGCTGATAAATTGCAAATTTATAATTTTGAATTTATAATTGCAGGAAAAGGACCTTTATTAGATTTTTACAGAAGTAAAATAAAAGAATTAGGATTGGTAAATATCACACTATTGGGATATGTTTCGGATGATGATTTGATACAGTATTACAAAAAATGCGATTTAGTTTTAGTGTCGGCCTCTTATGGTGAAGGTTTTGGTTTGCCAATAATTGAAGGTTATTTGTTTGATAAACCTGTATTAGCTTCCAATGTTTGTGCCATACCTGATGTGATTATTTCGAATGAATTTCTTTTTGAAAATACTGTTGAGAGCATAATATCTAAACTGTATTTTGCTATAAATAAAAATGATCTCAAATATAGGAACTACTATGATGAACGATTTTCAAATAAGGAAGTTATTTCAAAAATGAACCAATTGTATAAAAAACTGCTGTAATGGAGGTTTACATCTTTACATTATTACTAATTTTTATTTTTGGCTTGGTAGATTTAAGGCTGAAACTAACTGACTCGGAAAGGAACTGGTTGGTTTTTTCTCTGTATATCATAATCGTACTTCAAATAGGTTTGCGATGGGAAACTGGTTCAGATTGGACACCTTATTTAGAGAATTTTCAAAATACTGATGAATACAGTACGGTGCTTATAAATGCTTTGATTGGTTATGAGATTGGTTATGGGACGTTTGCTTTTTTAATAAAAAAACTATTTGATAATTATAGTGTTTTTTTGATTATTCATGCTCTTATATTTTATTGGGGTATTTTCAGAATGGCTAAAAAATATAGTCCCTATTTCTTTATATCTGTACTATTTTTTTACGCTACAAATCTTGGGATGGTTGGATCTAACCGACAGTTATTGGCAATAATCATCTGTTTGTATTCGTTAGAATATGTTAGTGAGAGAAAACCATTTAAGTTTTTTGCTTTTATAGGTGTGGCGTGTTTATTTCATACAACGGCATTTTTATTTGCGGTTTATTATTTCCTTAATAGAAATTTTAAGACGGTTACAGTAGTTTTCGTTTTGATTATTTCATTTATGATTGGAAAAACAGGTTTGCCATTTCTTGTGTTTTCAAAATTTGGAGGGATATTTGGTGAATTGGCTGCTGGAAAAACCATAGCCTATTCGGATGGCGCAAAAGATGTTTTAGCTGAATCTAGTTTAAGTGTTTTTGGTTTGATAAAGCGGTTATTGTTTATTGCAATTTTCACATATAATTATTTGTTTTTATCAAAAAGATTATACTATTATAAGATAGTGTACAATGGTTATGTTTTTGGAATGGTGATTTACTTTTTGTTTGAGAGTACGTTATTAATTCTTGTAAACAGAGGTTCATTGTATTTTAATATTATGGAAAGCTTATTAATTTCATGCCAGTTTCTGGTTTTAAGAAAGAGGTCGAATCAGGGTTATGTTTTTTTTGTATTACTATTAATATCGATAGTGTTCTTGTTTCAGTCGATTGCAGCATATCCTGAATTATTTGATCCTTACAAAGGATTGTTTTATAATGTTAATTTTAAAAGAGAAATGTTCTGATTGGTTTAGTAAATAATATTTAAAGAACGATATAATTAAAATATGACAGTAATTATTGATTTAATAGCTTTTTCTCTTCAAAAATCTGGAGGTATTTCGGTTTATTGGTATGAAATAATCAACAGGATGTTAATCCAATCAGATAGTGAGCATTTATTTATTGAGGAGAATCGCCAGAAAGAAAATATTTTTAGAAAGGAATTAAAAATTCAAGAAAATCATATTATTAATGAGAAAACTAGACTATCCAATTATTTGTCTAGATATAGAGAAATCAATTTAAAAGTAAATAATAAAAATTTTATTTTTCATTCTACATATTATAGAACTTTAACCAAACTTGTAAAGAAGAGGAATAATGTTAAAGAGGTTGTAACTGTTCATGATTTTACATATGAGCATTTTAGTAAAGGTCTAAAAAAATGGGTTCATTGCTATCAAAAGAAAAAAGCCATTAGTGCAGCTGATGTTGTAATATGTATATCTGAAAACACCAAAAAAGATTTGTTGTATTCCTATCCTCAATTTTCAAGTAAAGATATAAGGGTTGTTTATAATGGTGTTTCCATAGATTATTTTAGAATACCGGAATTAAAAAGTGAAAATAATATTTCGCCATTTTTTTTATTTGTTGGTTCAAGGACTGATTATAAAAATTTTGATTTTACTGTAAAGGCCATTGCTCAAACGAAAGATTTTATTCTAAAAATTGTAGGAGGTAACTTAAATGATAAGGAGTTATTAATGTTAAATAAATTGATTCCAAATCGTTGGCAGTCATATATAAATATTGCAAATAAAGAGTTGAATATTTTATACAATAGTGCTTTTGCATTAATTTATCCATCCTCTTATGAAGGATTTGGCATTCCGCTGTTAGAGGCTATGAAGGCAGGATGTCCTTTTATTGCTTGTAATAGTTCCTCAATTCCTGAGGTTGCTGGAGATGCAGGTATTTTAATTGATAAATTAGAGGTATCGCTTTTCAATGAAGCAGTATCAATGATTGATGTCAATAGGGAAGATATAGTTAAAAAAGGATTTAAACAAGCTAATAACTTCTCTTGGGACAAATGTTATAAAGAAACATTACAAGTTTATAAAGAATTATATAAAAAATGAAAATATCTATTATCACTGTCGTTTACAACAACGAAAAAACTATAAAAGAAGCAATTGAATCTGTTCTTTCGCAGACTTATAAAAATATTGAATATGTTATTATAGATGGTAACTCAAATGATAATACTGTAAACTTGATAAATGAATATCAAGACCACCTAGGTTATTATATATCTGAAAAAGATAATGGACTATATCATGCTATGAATAAAGGTATACAGGCCGCAACAGGCGAAGTAATTGGAATTTTAAATTCAGATGATTTATACCAAAATAATAATGTAATCGAAGAGGTTATGCACCATTTCAATAATGATTTATCCTTAGATATTTTATATGGAGATCTTGTATATGTCAAAAATGAGGATACTAATAAAATAGTTAGAAATTGGAAATCTAAGCCTTATTATGATCATTTTTTCGAAAATGGAAATGTTCCTCCCCATCCTACGTTATTTGTAAAAAGAAGGGTTTACAATGAGACTGGGTTATTTAATTTAGAATACAGGTTAGCAGCAGATTATGAATTAATGTTTAGAATGATGAAGAAATATAGGTTCAACATTAAGTATATAAATATATTAATTGTAAAAATGAGGTTAGGAGGTGCTACAAATCAGAGTTTTAGTAACATTTTAAATCAAAATAAAGAGATTTTAAAAGCATGGAAAAAAAATAGTTTAAAAGCTCCGTTTTACTTGATGCCACTGCGGATTTTTAAGCGTTTGATGCAGTTTATCTAACTGATTAAAATATTGATTTAATGAAAATATTAGTTACTGGAGCCAATGGTTTTTTAGGAAAATCAATTGTAAAAGAATTGGCAAATAATCATAAAATTACTTGTTTGTCCAGAAATTCTGGAGATTATCATGTTTTGTTAGAGGTTGTTGTGCCAAATTTTGAAGAAAAATTTGACTTAGTTGTTCATGCAGCTGGTAAAGCACATACTGTTCCAAAAACAAAGGTTGAGAAAAAACAGTTTTATGATGTGAATGTATTGGGTACAATGAATCTTTTGAAAGGATTAGAAAAAATAGGAAAACCAAAACAATTTGTTTTTATAAGTTCAGTTTCGGTCTACGGTGAGGAAAGCTGTATTAACATTAAAGAGGAGCATGCGTTACAAGCTAAAGATGCTTATGGATTAAGTAAAATTGAAGCAGAAATGTTGGTAGGTGAATGGTGTAAAAATAACAATGTGATTTGTACTATTTTGCGTCTGCCATTGTTGGTAGGAGAAAATCCTCCTGGAAACTTGGGTGCAATGATAAAAGCAATCGATAAAGGGTATTATTTTAATATTGGAGGAGGAAAAGCTAGAAAAAGTATGGTACTGGCAAAAGATGTAGCTGCTTTTATTCCAAAAGTTGCTGCTTTTGGAGGGATATATAATTTAACTGATGGTTTTCATCCTAATTTTTATGAGTTGAGTTGTGCCATTTCAAAACAAAAAAACAAAAAAACACCATTTACCTTACCTTTGTTTGTGGCTAAAGCAATTGGACTTATCGGGGATTTATTGGGTTGTAAAGCGCCAATAAATTCTGAAAAACTCAAAAAAATTACTTCTGATTTGACTTTTGATGACAGTAGGGCTAAAGAAATAGCGGGATGGAAATCGTTAGGAGTTTTGGAATATTTAAAAAGTATTAATATTTGATAGTGTATTCAAGATTTATCTGTAAACAATAGATAATAAAAATTAAAATTAGAAATATGAAAATAGCACTTGTAACGGGGATTACTGGACAAGATGGATCGTACCTGGCTGAATTATTATTGGAAAAAGGATATGTCGTACATGGGGTAAAAAGGAGGGCTTCTTCTTTTAATACACAACGTATTGATCACATTTATCAAGACCAACATGAAATGCATGTGAATTTTAAATTACATTATGGTGATTTAACCGATTCTACCAATATTATACGAATTATTCAGGAAGTACAGCCTGATGAAATCTACAACTTAGGAGCTATGAGTCATGTGAAAGTGTCTTTTGATTCTCCTGAATATGTAGCTAATGTTGACGGAATTGGAACCTTGCGTATTCTGGAAGCGGTACGTATTTTGGGTCTTGAAAAGAAAACACGTATTTATCAAGCCTCTACTTCAGAATTGTATGGTGGTTTGGCTGAGAATAAAAATGAGAAAGGGATGTATGACGAGCATTCACCTTTTTATCCTCGTTCACCTTATGGAGTTGCCAAAATTTATGCTTTTTGGATTACAAAAAACTATAGAGAAGCCTACGGGATGTTTGCTACTAATGGAATTCTTTTTAATCACGAATCCCCTCGTAGAGGGGAAACTTTTGTAACCCGTAAAATCACTATGGCCACTGCTGCTATTGCACTAGGGCAGCAAGACTGTTTGTATTTAGGGAATCTAGATGCGCAACGTGATTGGGGGCATGCCAAAGATTATGTGGAAGCCATGTGGCGTATTTTGCAACAAGATGTTCCTGAGGATTACGTAATTGCAATGGGTGAAACTACTTATGTACGTGATTTTGTGCGAATGGCATTTGCCGAAGTAGCCATAGAAATTGAATTCAGAGGTGATGGAGTTGACGAGAAAGGGTATGTTAAGTCTTGCACTAATCCAGCGTATTCTGTTGAAATTGGGAAACAGGTTATTGCCGTAGATCCTCAATATTTTCGTCCGACAGAGGTGGATTTATTAATTGGTGATCCTACAAAGTCTAAAACCAAATTAGGGTGGGTACCTAAGTACGACTTGGCGGGATTAGTGAAAGAGATGATGATTTGTGATGTAGATCGCGTCAAGAAAGAGCAAATGTTGAGAAATGCGGGGTATATGTGTTAAGAATCAGTTCTCGTTACATTTTTAAATAGTAATTGCTATCGCATTATTATTTAATAACATTCGAACTGACGATTTATGTCATTAATTTGAGAGCAGTAAAAAAATACTATGTCTATATTCTGAAATGTTCAGACGATAGTTATTATGACGGAGTTACAAGTAATCTGGAAAGTAGAATTATTAAGCATAATACGGGGTTTTATAAATGGAGTTACACTTCGAGTAGAAGACCTTTAGAATTAGTTTATTATTGTGAGTTTACAGATATTATCATGGTAATTGACAAAGAAAAACAAATTAAAAAATGGTCACGGGCAAAAAAAGAAGCATTGATTAACGGTGATTTTGATTTGTTGGTGAATTTGGCAATGAAAAAATTTGATTAATAACGTCACTTCGAGTATTTTTTAGCCCAGACTAATCAATTTGTTTTAACAGAGTTTCATAGGTTCAAAAAATGTATCGAGAGAGATTCTCGACACATTTTCTTTACAATTGCTGTTACATTGCACAGAAAACACTCGAACTGACCCTTCGCTAAAAACTCAAGATGGGCTGGTTCTAGAGTTTTCGATAAAAACTCAGGAGGCACTCGGGGTAAACCTAAAATAAAAGTTATAATAAAATGAACAAACAAGATAAAATATACATAGCAGGTCACCGCGGTATGGTGGGTTCTGCTATTTTGAGAGCATTGCAAGCTCAGGGGTACAGCAATTTTTTATTGCGTACTTCTGCAGAATTGGATTTGCGGAATCAACAGGCGGTGACTGACTTTTTTACTCAAGAAAAACCGGATTATGTATTTTTGGCCGCTGCCAAAGTAGGGGGTATTGTCGCTAATAATACTTTTAGAGCTGATTTTATCTATGAAAATTTAATGATCCAGAATAATGTAATTCATCAGGCTTATATCAATAAAGTGAAGAAACTAATGTTCTTAGGTTCTTCTTGTATTTATCCAAAGTTAGCACCACAACCACTGAAAGAAGATTATTTATTAACGGGTCTTTTGGAGCCTACTAATGAGCCCTATGCGATAGCAAAAATTGCGGGTATAAAGATGTGTGATGGTTACAGAGAACAGTATGGTTGTAATTTTATTTCTGTAATGCCGACGAATTTATACGGTCCTAATGATAATTATGATTTGAACAATTCCCATGTATTGCCAGCAATGTTGCGTAAGTTCATCACCGCTAAACGTAACGGTGATGCATCGGTAACTATTTGGGGAACGGGTAGTCCAAAACGGGAGTTTTTGCATGCAAATGATTTAGCAGCAGCTTGTTTGTTTTTGATGGAAAATTACAATGATTCGGGCTTAGTTAATATTGGAATCGGGGACGATATTTCCATTTTGGATTTGGCAGTATTGGTTAAGAAAATAGTTGGTTTTGAAGGTGATATATTAACAGATCCTTCTAAGCCTGATGGTACGCCCCGCAAATTGATGGATGTCTCGAAACTGAATGGATTAGGTTGGACGGCAAAAATTACTTTAGAAGAAGGGATTCAAAAAGTATATGAAGAAATAAAAAATAATGACTGGAAATAAAAAATAATGACAAGAACTAAAAACAACAATTATATATTAATCATGGCAGGAGGAGTTGGTAGTCGGTTTTGGCCTAAGAGTCGGAATCACTTTCCCAAGCAGTTTATTGATTTTCTGGGCACAGGCAAATCGTTACTGCAATTGGCATATGAGCGATTTGAGAAAATATGTCCTAAAGAAAATATTTATATTCTGAGTAACCAGCAGTATTTGGGTTTGATACTGGAACAATTGGCGGGGATTCCTGTTACTAATATTTTATTAGAACCAAGTCGTAACAATACAGCACCTTGTATCGCCTATGCCTCATACAAAATTTTGAAACAAAATCCAGATGCCAATATAGTGGTGGCACCATCGGATCATTTGATTTTGAAAGAAAGTGAATTTTTGGATAAAATTTCACAAGCTCTTGATTATACCGCAACAAAAGATGCGTTGGTAACGTTGGGGATTAGTCCAACACGTGCGGATACGGGATATGGATATATCAATTTCCAGAAAGAGGGTATTGGCGGCGTTCATAAAGTCGCGTGTTTCTTGGAAAAGCCTATTCTCGAAAAAGCACAAGAATATCTCGCTAGCGGAGCATATTTGTGGAATGCAGGAATTTTTATTTGGCGTGCCCAAAGTATTCAAAAAGCTTTTAAACTACATGCAATCGAAATACATGAATTATTCATTCAAGGAAATGATGTCTATAATACCAACTCAGAAGTCGCATTTATAGCGAAAAACTACCCTAAAAGCCCCAACATTTCTATAGATTATGCTATTTTGGAAAAGGCAACCAATGTTTACACCATTCCTGCTGATATTGGTTGGTCCGATTTGGGTACTTGGGCATCCTTGCATGAAGTTGCTGAGAAAGATGCTTTTAATAACTCGGTTACCGTTTCTCAGAATCATCTAAGCAACACTAAGAATTGTTTGATACAAGTACCAAAAGGGAAAGGGGTAGTTATAGATGGGCTTGAAAATTATATTATTGTTGATGATGCCAATGTATTATTAATTTACCCTAAAGACAAAGAGCAAGAAATCAAACAAGTATCGATACAAATGAGTGCAGATTTTGGCATTGATTTTCAGTAAATTCATTTGATAATTAGCAAAAAAAGAATAAAAATGAAAGCTATTATATTTAATCAAATTAATGAATCCTTACGTGAAGAAGGATTTACAATAGAATCCTATGACGACAATCGCCCATGGGGCGGTTTTTTTGTTATTGACGAAAGTCACGCACAGCAATTTGCCAACCACTATTTTGAAGGATTGGATGTAGAATCTCTTAAGATATCCGGAAAACTGAGTCCGAAAATATTGTTAGTTGCACCTCATCAACGATTATCTTGGCAATACCATTACCGTAGGGCTGAGATATGGCGGTTAATTGATGGTGCCGCCGGTGTGATACGTAGTCAAGATGATATCCAAGGACAACTTGAAGTATTAAAAAAAGGTGATTTTATAACATTGCCTCAAGGAGAACGTCATCGTTTAGTGGGACTTGAAGATTGGGGTGTTGTTGCTGAAATATGGCAACATACCGATGCGGAAAATCCATCTGATGAGAATGATATTGTACGGGTACAAGATGATTTTGGACGATAGGCGATAAAATAACCAAAAGAGTATTCCTATTACTAAGCCGTTGGGTGTAATTAGGTAAGGATAGAAATTTTCGTAAGTTCGAGTGATTTTCTCCCTATGCTTCGGGAAGAATATTAAATCGAGAACTAGAAAATTAGTACTAAAATCGCTTCTCGAGCCATTTTTTGTTCCGTTTTATTGCACAAAAATACTCAAACTGAGGTTTTAAATATTTGAACCAAACGAATTATTATTATAAACCTTTAGATTATAATTATTGACAGCAGTTTTCCAAAAAAAATAAAAATACTTTTTCACTAAAAAAATGCAATACTTACTCATAACTGTTGTTTTATTCCTATTAGAATTGCTCTATTTCAAAGTAGCTGATCGGTATAACATCGTGGACAAACCAAATCATCGGTCGGCACATACTGAAATTACGCTACGAGGAGGCGGTATTATTTTTTGGTTTGCGGCTTTACTTTATTTTGCACAGCACCTCCAAAACAATTACTTTTTTTTTATAGGAATTACATTGGTCAGTGTCGTGAGTTTTTGGGATGACATTCAGAGTTTGTCTAATAAAATTAGAATTTCGGTTCATTTTCTCGCTATTAGCGTAATTTTTTATGATTTAGGTGTTTTTAATTCTATTCCCATCTTAGGAATTGTGTTTGCTTATATTCTAGCCATAGGTTTGATTAATGCGTATAATTTCATGGATGGTATCAATGGTATTACGGGTTTGTATACTTTGGTGGTGATGGGGTCATTGTTGTATGTGAATCAAAATATCCACGTTTTTATAGACGAAGCTTTTATCAAATATGCGATGCTTGCCAGTTTGGTTTTTTTATTTTTTAATTACAGAAAAAAGGCCAAATGTTTTGCAGGAGATGTGGGTAGTATCGCGATAGCTTTTTGGGTAATTTATTTGATTTTGAAACTTATTCTGGTCACATATTCGTTGGTTTGGCTTTTATTTTTAGCAGTTTATGGTGTAGATGCTGTTTGTACGATTCTGCACCGATTGTATTTAAAAGACAATATTTTCGAGGCACATCGGTTGCATTTCTATCAGGTTTTGAGTAATGAATATAAAATTCAACACCGATTTATTGCTGCGTTTTATGGTATGGTTCAGGTAATTGTTTCGGTAATGGTAATTGGTTTGTATCAGAACGTTTCGGATTTTATTTTGTTTGTGCTTGTTATTGGGCCGTTGCTCCTTATTTATTGTATGAAATTTTATTTGTTGCATAAAAAAAATATAAAACAGTAAGTAATGACTAAAATTTAATGTCGTATTTTAGTAAAGCATTAAATTTATTTGCCACAGTTTCACAGATTAGCACAGATTAATTCGTTATGTAATTTTAAAAATCTTCTTAATCCTTACAATCTGTAGCACAAACTTTTTTTAATAATTGCGACACTATATCTTTCTTGCTACTTAAACTGTTATTTTGGTTAGAGAGAATGAGACGAGTTTTTACTTTTTAACTTATATTGCTTTAATTATAAGTGATGGTTGTTTAACTTTTTCTTTTTCCTTGATTCAAAAGAAACAAAAGACCTAGACTGAAAATTAAAAACTTAAAAACTACTTCAAATTATGTTCTGCAGCCACATTC
>JAYTBZ010000079.1:0-10123 GCA_043736705.1 Flavobacterium sp.
ATTTAATTTTCAGAAGCCCGATAAAGTTATCATGATCGATTCAACCGATTTTGAAGGTAAGTTTGAATTCAGACCTTTAGAACCTGGTTACGGATTGACCGTTGGTAATGCACTTAGAAGAGTTTTGCTTTCAGCACTAGAAGGTTATGCAATTACATCTGTTCGTATCGAAGGTGTAGATCATGAGTTTTCTACTATTTCAGGAGTTGTTGAAGACGTTACCGAAATTATCCTTAATCTAAAACAAGTTCGTTTCAAACGTCAAATAGAAGATATCGATAATGAATCAGTTACTATTTCTGTATCTGGTAAAGATCAATTAACAGCTGGCGATTTTCAGAAGTTTATTTCTGGTTTCCAGGTTTTGAACCCAGAACTTGTAATCTGTAATTTAGACAGCAAAATCAAACTTACCTTTGATTTGACTATCGAAAAAGGTAGAGGGTATGTTCCTGCTGAAGAAAACAAAAAACAGAATGCTGCGATTGGAACTATTTTTACAGATTCTATTTTTACTCCGGTAAAAAATGTAAAATATGCCATTGAAAACTTTCGTGTTGAACAAAAAACAGATTATGAAAAATTAGTTTTTGAAATCAAAACGGATGGTTCTATCAATCCAAAAGATGCGCTTACTGAAGCTGCAAAAGTATTAATTCATCATTTCATGTTGTTTTCTGACGAAAGGATTACACTCGAGGCTGACGAAATTGCACAAACAGAATCATACGATGAGGAATCATTGCACATGAGACAATTGCTTAAAACTAAGCTTGTTGATATGGATCTTTCTGTAAGAGCATTAAATTGCTTGAAAGCGGCAGAGGTTGATACTCTTGGTGATTTAGTATCGTTCAACAAAAATGATCTAATGAAATTCCGTAATTTCGGTAAAAAATCTTTAACTGAACTTGATGAACTAGTTGCAGTTAAGAATTTGAATTTCGGTATGGATTTAGCAAAATACAAACTAGATAAAGAATAAATTACTTCATATTTTGATCTCCAGAATGGATAGCATCAAGATGAAAGTATAAAAAAACACGTCATGAGACACGGAAAAAAATTCAATCACCTTAGCAGACAGACTGCACATAGAAAATCTATGTTAGCAAATATGGCTTGTTCTCTTATTGAGCACAAACGTATTAACACAACAGTTGCTAAAGCGAAAGCGCTTAAACAATTTGTTGAGCCATTAATTACAAAATCTAAAGCTGATACTACACACAATCGTCGTATCGTTTTTGCTTACTTGCGTAGTAAATATGCTGTAACCGATTTGTTTAGAGACGTAGCTGCAAAAGTTGGTGACCGTCCGGGTGGATACACTCGTATCATTAAAGTTGGAAATCGTTTAGGAGATAATGCTGATATGGCAATGATCGAATTAGTAGATTTTAATGAACTTTACAATGGTGGTAAAAAAGAAGTTAAAAAAGCAAAAAGCCGTCGTGGTGGTAAGGCTAAGAAAGCAGATGAGGCTACAGATGCTCCAGCTGCCGAAACAGATACAACTACTGAAACTGCTTAGTAATGATTTATATAATCATTCAATAAGAATCAAGGATAAGCTATTAGTAGTTTATCCTTTTTTTTTGTTTTTTTAGCATGATTCAACGATATAATGAATAAGATTTTTAAGCTTTGGTTATCCGTGCATTTATTAAATTGGTATAGTAAAACCTTTGTTTAATTTTATTAGCATGAATTGTTTGATGAATATTGTAATGATAGAGTAGTTTTAAAATTACTATATCTATTTTGATCAATAGATCATGAACAAAAATTTTAACTTTAATTAGTGTATCCATTGCTTTAAAAATCTAAATTCGCCGAAGATCTAACTACATTCATAATGCTTTTTTTTAAGTTTAATAATACTAAAAGAAATAGACAACTACAAATGAAATACACAACACGACAAAGCGCCATACTTTTACTAAGCGATGGAACTATTTTTCATGGCAAATCTATAGGAATTAAGGGAACTACTTTTGGAGAGGTTTGTTTTAATACAGGAATGACAGGGTATCAAGAGATTTTTACAGACCCATCTTATTATGGCCAGTTGATGGTTAGTACCAATGCACATATTGGTAATTATGGTGTCAATGATTCTGAAGTGGAGTCAGAAAGTATCAAAATTGCAGGTTTAATATGTAAAAATTTTAGTTTTAATTATTCTCGAGTAGATGCTCAAGGGAGTTTAGAGGATTATTTTTTAAAACAAAATTTAATAGGAATTTCTGATGTAGATACACGTGCCCTAGTAAGTTATATTAGAGATAATGGAGCTATGAACGCAGTAATTTGTACTGATGACACGTCAATTGATACGCTTAAAATTGCCTTAGCTGAAGTTCCCGATATGAAAGGATTGGAATTAGCATCTAAAGTTTCTGTAACTCAACCTTATTTTTTTGGAAGTGAGAATGCAACCTATAAAATTGCAATGTTAGATTTAGGTATAAAAACGAACATACTTCGTAATTTAGCTAAACGAGATTGTTATATCAAGGTCTTTCCTTTTGATTCTTCTTATCAAGATTTAGCATCTTTTAATCCGGATGGCTATTTTCTTTCTAATGGACCAGGTGATCCTGAGCCTCTAGTGGGTGCCATAGAAGTTGCCAAAGAAATTTTAGCAAACGATAAGCCTTTATTCGGAATTTGTTTAGGTCATCAAGTAATAGGACTAGCTAACGGAATTTCGACCTATAAAATGTTTAATGGTCACAGGGGAATCAATCATCCTGTGAAAAATTTAATTTCTGGAAAAGGAGAAATCACTTCTCAGAATCATGGTTTTGCTGTTAACAAAGAGGAATTGGAAAACCATCCTGATTTTGAAATTACTCACATTCACCTTAATGACGGAACAGTTGCGGGGATGCGTATGAAAAGCAAAAATTGTTTTTCGGTTCAATATCATCCTGAAGCTAGTCCTGGACCACATGATTCTTCGTATTTGTTTGATCAATTCATTGAAAACATTAAAAGTTAATCTATAAAAAACAAACTGATTTTTTTGGAGAAAAGGAGTTGACATAGATGAAAGTCAACTCCTTTTTTGTTAAAAAAATTAATGGTTGTTCATTTTATTTTGACAATTCTGCATTATTAGTGAGTTAGTTATTTTTTAATACGGGGAGAACAGGATTTTATTATTATTTTTTCAGCTGATTTTGGAATGTTTTTAATGGAGATAAAAGGGAAATGGTTTTATTGCTTTTGTGATTTAAATGGAAAATTTATTTAAAACACATACTAAAATAATTTTCGTATTGTGCAACTGAACTATCTGTAGTTTAATTACAACGTTTTCGTTAATAACATTCATTATTTTCAGATAGTGATTCAAAAAGATAGAATATATTTGTATTTAAAATATTTAAAATTCTAGTATATGAGTATTATAATTAAAATTCACGCAAGACAAATTTTTGATTCAAGAGGGAATCCTACAATCGAGGTAGATGTAGTTACAGACAATGGAGTGTTAGGAAGAGCTGCCGTGCCTTCGGGTGCATCAACTGGTGAGCATGAAGCTGTAGAGTTACGCGATGGTGGAAAAGCCTATTTAGGAAAGGGAGTTTTAAAGGCTGTGAAGAATGTAAATACGATTATCGCTGAGGAACTTGTAGGTGTTTCTATTTTTGAACAAAATCAGATTGATCAAATGATGATTGATTTAGATGGTACTCCAAACAAATCAAACTTGGGTGCAAATGCAATTTTAGGTGTTTCTTTGGCTGTTGCGAAAGCTGCTGCAAATGAATTAGGATTGCCTTTGTATCGTTATGTTGGAGGAGTGTCTGCAAATACTTTGCCAGTGCCTATGATGAACATCATTAATGGTGGCTCTCATTCTGATGCGCCAATTGCTTTTCAAGAATTTATGATTTTTCCAGTAAAAGCAACTTCGTTTTCACAGGCTATGCAAATGGGTACTGAAATTTTTCATAGTTTAAAAAAGGTGCTGCATGACAGAGGACTTTCAACGGCTGTAGGTGATGAAGGAGGTTTTGCTCCTAATTTAGCTGGAGGAACCGAAGATGCCTTAGATACTATTAAAAAAGCTGTGGAAGCTGCAGGATATACTTTTGGGGATGAAATTATGATTGCCTTAGACTGTGCGGCTGCAGAGTTTTATTCGAATGGGAAATATGATTATTCTAAATTTGAAGGAGAAACAGGAAAAATTAGAACTTCTGCGGAGCAAGTAGATTATTTAGCGGAATTGGCAGCTAAATATCCAATTATTTCTATCGAAGACGGAATGGATGAAAATGATTGGGACGGATGGAAATTGCTAACAGAGAAAATAGGTGATAAAGTACAATTAGTTGGAGATGATTTATTTGTTACTAACGTAGAACGCTTGTCAACAGGTATTGATAAAGGAATCGCAAATTCCATTCTTATTAAAGTGAATCAAATTGGAACTCTAACAGAAACAATTGCAGCAGTAAACATGGCTAAAAATGCGGGGTATACCTCTGTTATGTCGCATCGCTCTGGAGAAACTGAGGATAATACAATAGCTGATTTAGCGGTAGCACTAAACTGTGGTCAAATAAAAACAGGTTCAGCATCTCGTTCAGATCGTATGGCAAAATACAATCAATTACTAAGAATTGAGGAAGAATTAGGTAATTCTGCTTATTTTCCTGGTAAAAATGCCTTTAAAATAAAATAATTCTAATTTATTTCTTGATGAAAGCCATTCACTTCTTGTGAGTGGCTTTTTTTTGTAATATTTAACAATTTCATTGTTGTATTCTCTTTCTAATTATTGTTTAATTCCTTAGATTTGAGAAATTATTATTTTAAAAGTTTATTTTCAATTATATTATGTCAAAAATAGCAACATTAGAAATTGATGGTAAAAAATTCGAACTTCCTGTAATCGTAGGTAGTGAAAATGAAGTTGCCGTTGATATTAACAAATTACGTGATTTGTCAGGAGTAATTACTCTTGATCCAGGATACAAAAATTCAGGTGCTTGTACCAGCGAAATTACTTTTCTAGATGGAGAATTAGGAATTCTGCGTTATAGAGGATATTCAATAGAAGATTTAGCAGCAAAAGGACATTTTCTAGAAGTATCTTATTTGGTTATTTTTGGTGAGTTGCCAACTGCAGCGGAATTAGAAAATTTTGAAACCAACATTAGAAAATATACTCTAGTCAACGAGGAAATGAAAAGCATCATCGATGGTTTTCCTAAAACAGCACATCCGATGGGTGTTTTGTCAGCATTGACAAGTGCATTGACGGCTTTTAATCCAAAGTCTGTAAATGTAGAGAATGAAAAGGAAATGTATGAGGCGGTATGTAAAACTATGGGTAAATTCTTAGTTATCGCAACTTGGACATACAGGAAAAGTATGGGCTATCCTTTAAACTATTATGATAATACTAAAGGATATGTAGAAAACTTCATGCGATTAATGTTTGAATTGCCTACGGGACCCTACACGCCAAATCCTGTAGTTATTGATGCTTTGGATAAATTATTTATTCTTCATGCAGATCATGAGCAAAACTGTTCTACGTCTACTGTAAGAATGGTAGGATCCTCACATGCAGGATTATTTGCTTCTATTTCAGCTGGTGTTTCAGCACTTTGGGGACCTTTACACGGTGGAGCAAACCAAGCTGTATTAGAAATGTTAGAAGAAATTAATAGAACTGGTGGTGATGCTGATAAATATTTGGCTAAAGCCAAAGACAAAAATGATCCATTCCGTTTGATGGGATTTGGTCACAGAGTGTATAAAAATTTCGATCCAAGAGCAAAGATTATCAAAAAAGCAGCTGATGAAGTGTTGGCTACTTTAGGAGTTGATGATCCAATTCTTGCGATTGCAAAAAAATTAGAGGAATCAGCACTTGTTGATGAGTACTTTGTTTCAAGAAAATTATATCCGAATGTAGATTTTTATTCTGGAATTATTTACAGAGCTTTAGGAATACCAACAGATATGTTTACTGTTATGTTCGCAATAGGTCGTTTACCAGGATGGATTGCACAATGGAAAGAAATGAGAGAAAATAAAGAACCAATAGGAAGACCGAGACAGATTTATACTGGTCATCCTTTGAGGGATTTTAAAACATCCGACAAAAGATAAAATCACTAAAAAAAGCTTCACTATTTTGTGAAGCTTTTTTTATATTTGTCAAAAGCTAATACACATGTTAGAGTTAAACGTACATAATGAAACATCGCGGCTTCGAGCTGTAGTGCTAGGTTTAGCAAATAATAATGGACCAACACCGACTGTTGGCGAAGCGTATGATCCAAAATCATTAGAGCATATTTTAGCAGGTACATATCCAATGGAGAAAGATATGGTACATGAAATGAACGCTTTTAGCGCAGTTTTAAAAAAATATAACGTAAAGGTGTATCGTCCTGATATGATTGAAAATTACAACCAAATCTTTAGCAGAGATATTGGTTTTGTAATTGATGATATTTTTATAAAGTCTAATATTTTGCCAGATCGTGAAAGAGAACTCGATGCGATTCAATATCTAATAGAAACAATTAATCCCAAAAAAGTGGTTCGTCCACCAAAGGAGGTTCATATAGAAGGAGGTGATGTAATGTTGTGGAACAATTATATTTTCGTGGGAACTTATAAAGGAAGCGACTATAAAGAATACATTACTGCACGAACCAATTTACTAGGTGTTCAGTACCTCAAGGATTTATTTCCAGACAAAATTATTAAAGAGTTTGATTTGATAAAGTCAAAAGTTGAAGCTAGAGACAACGCGTTACATTTAGACTGTTGTTTTCAACCTGTAGGAAATGATAAAGGAATTATCTATAAAAATGGTTTTCGGGAAGAGGCTGATTACTTATTTCTAGTTAGTCTTTTTGGAAAAGAAAACCTATTTCACCTAACTAGAGATGAAATGTACCACATGAATTCTAATATTTTCTCTATTGACACTCATGTTGTGGTTTCTGAACGAAATTTTACGCGACTTAATAATTGGTTGCGTGAAAACGGGTTTGTTGTAGAAGAAATTCCATATGCCGAAATTGCGAAACAAGAAGGATTGCTTCGATGCTCTACTTTGCCTTTAATTAGAGAATAATTTCGTAAAGACGCACTGCAGTACGTCTCTACAATAATAAAAAAATAAAATATTATGAAACAAACTACCAATTCTATTTTGATGATTCGCCCAGTTGCGTTTAGAATGAATGAACAAACTACAGTTAATAATTATTATCAAAAAGTACTAGATGGACTTTTGCCGGCAACAGTAAACACAAAAGCACAGCAAGAGTTTGATGCTTTTGTAGAAAAATTGACTGCTGTGGGAGTCGATGTCACGGTTGTTGACGACAACTTAAATCTCGATACTCCCGACAGTATTTTCCCGAATAACTGGATTTCATTTCATGAAAATGGCGATGTTGCTTTATATCCAATGTTTGCTAAGAATCGCCGAGCAGAACGTCGTGAAGATATATTAGATCTGCTTGAAGACAAAGGTTTTGTGATTAATAATATTGTTGATTATACAAGTGCAGAGGAAGATGGGTTCTTTTTAGAAGGGACAGGAAGTTTACTTTTAGACCGAACCAATTCAAAAGCATATTGCGCCTTATCACCGCGAGCAGACGAAGAATTATTTATTGAATTCTGTGAAGATTTTGATTATGCACCCGTAATTTTTGAAGCCTTTCAAACTGTGGATTCAGAACGAAAATTGATTTATCATACAAACGTCATGATGTGTCTCGGAGAAACTTTTGCCGTAATTTGTTCAGATTGTATAGATGATAAGAAAGAGCGCAAAATGGTGCTGGATAACTTAAAAGAAAATGGGAAAGAAGTCATTTTAATTACCGAGTCTCAAATGAATAATTTTGCTGGAAACATGTTGGAACTTCGTGGAGCAAATGACAAACGCTATTTGGTTATGAGTGCTGCGGCACATCAAGTTTTGACCCCCAAACAGATTGAACAGCTAGAAAAACATGCTGAAATTTTGAGTTCTAGTTTAGATACGATTGAAGCCTGTGGCGGAGGAAGTGCCCGATGCATGATGGCTGAAATTTTCTTGCCAAGAAAGTAATAAAAAAGCGGATATGATTAAATCGGATCCGCTTTTTTTTGTTTCTATATTGAGAGATTACCTTTTATAATATTGATAATAGCACTCACGATGTATTGTATTCCTATCGCAATTACAATGAATCCTACAATTCTTGAAATCGCTATAATCCCTGATGCTCCCAAAATTTTGGCGAGGTAATGAGCGCTTTTTAGAATGATAAAAATGGCAACTGCAATGGCAAGAATCGCAATTGAGGAAATAATAATTTCCATTGTAGTGTTGTGTTCTTGATAAAATGCGATTAGTAATGAGATTGATCCAGGTCCAGCCAGCATGGGTATTGCCAGCGGTGTCAATGCAATATCATTTCTTTGTTGCGCATCCGTTTCGGCTTTTTTATTGATGCCTCGTTTCTTGGTAAATTTTCCTGAAAGTAATGAAAAACCTGAACTTACAATAATAATTCCACCCGCAATACGCAATGCATCAATGCTGATTCCAAAAAAAAGCAGGACATATTGTCCGATAAAAAAGGAAACAATTAGAATAATAAATACGTTTATTGCTGTCCATAATGAAATTCTAGAACGTTCTTTTTCAGTGTCATTTTGCGTTAGTCCCACGAAAATTGGCACAGTCCCTATTGGGTTTAAAACAGAGAAAAGCGCCACGAATAGATAAATGAATAGGTCCATATTTTATATTTAAGAGTGTAAAAATACTCTTTTTTTGTTTTTTAATGTTAGGCGAATGTTTTTATTAGCGGTACAACTAAACCTTAAAATTACCAATCGAATAAACCTTTTTGATTACTTTTGTCAAATATATTATTTGAAAATGACAAAGAATAAAAAAACACTAGTACTTGGGGCGACAACAAAACCAGAACGCTACGCCTTCAAAGCGGTAAGCATGTTGGTAGATAAAGGACATTCGGTGCTTGCATTGGGACAAAATGCGGGCGAAGTAGCAGGTGTGAAAATCCAGACAAAAGCCATTCCATTAAAAAACATAGATACGGTTACCCTATATTTAAACCCAACGCGCCAACGCGATTATTACAATTACATCGTTGAGGCCAATCCTAAACGTGTGATATTCAATCCTGGTACTGAAAATCCAGAATTCTATCAATTGCTGAAGTTGAATGATATTAAAGTAGAAGTAGCGTGTACGTTAGTTTTGTTAACGACTAATCAATATTAGTTTTTGAAGCTATTTCCTGCTATCCATTTCAATCTTTTGAATAAAACAGTATTTTCTGCACAAACAAAGGAGCTTCCGTTGGTAGCTCTTTTTTTATGAGAAAAAATACTGTTTTATTCAAAAGGATTTCCATTTTTATCAGGGCTAGGTTTTTTGCATACAGCACAATAATAGCTGTTACTAAACTTTATATGCTTTTTTCTGATATCTAAAATTGAAAATCCTAATGTGAAATAATTAAATGAGTAATTATCCACAGATCGGTAAATTGCTGCGGAGACTTAGTTGTTGTTCAAATAAATCTATGAACTCTTAATTAAAATCGAGTTACAGTTGTGGCCTTTTCACTAATTAGTAGGAGTCCTAGAAAAGTAATTAGTCCGTTTACAAGAATCAATTCATTATCGAATACATAGCCCCAAAATAACGTTTTTGAATTTTCGCTGATTAAGTAGGTGATGGCTGGTGATGCTAAACAAACTAGAGGAACAAATTTATCTTTCACTGTCTTGGACTGTATTAATAATCCAAAGCAATACAATCCTAAAAGTGGACCATAGGTATACGAGGCAACCCGAAAAATCATCCCTACCACAGAACTATCGTTGATCGCATTAAATAAAATAATTACCAAAAACATTAGGAACGAAAAAGCGATGTGAACAAAATTTCTAGTACGCACTACATTGGGTTTACTTCGATTTTCTGCTTTGTCCATTCCTAAAAAATCAATACAAAAAGAAGTTGTTAGCGCCGTTAATGCAGAGTCTGTTGTAGCAAAGGTTGCTGCTGTTAAACCCAATAAGAAAATTATAGATGGAATTA
>JAYTBZ010000080.1:0-2041 GCA_043736705.1 Flavobacterium sp.
CGAATGGATTATTAGAAATAATTCAAAGATTGAAAAATTCAAAGATTTAAAGATTCTTGACATAGGAACAGGAAGTGGTTGTATCGCTATTTCATTGGCGAAAAATCTTCCAAATGCCACAGTTTCTGCCATTGATGTTTCTGAAAAGGCTTTGGCAACAGCCAAGAAAAATGCACAAAGTAATTCCGTAAACGTATCTTTTATCAATCAAGACATTCTTGAAACAGAGGATTTAAGGCAACAATTTGATATTATTGTCTCGAATCCACCTTATGTTCGGAATTTAGAAAAAGAAGAAATCAAGAAAAACGTTTTAGACAATGAACCCCATTTGGCGCTTTTTGTAGAAGATAAAGATGCACTTATTTTTTATAAAAAAATAGCTCAGTTAGCGCAGAAAAACCTCACTGCAAACGGAATGTTATTTTTTGAAATCAATCAATATCTAGGACTAGAAACAGTGGCTTTACTTAAGGAATTACAGTTTAAAGAAATCGAATTGCGCAAAGACATGTACGGTAATGATCGGATGATTCGATGTTCGATTTAAAACATTTGCTAGTTAAAAATAGGATGTCTATTTATAGATTTTGATTAAAGCTTACAGATTTCCCTAAAATTCAAATCTATTCGTATCGCAACGCTTCAATAGGATCTAGCACTGCAGCTTTAATTGCAGGATAAAGTCCGGAGGCAATAGCAACTATAAAACTGGTGATAAAGGCAGCCATGATTGCGCTCCAAGGAATTACAAAAGCGAAATCCATGGCAGTTGCGATACCAAAACCAATTAGGATTCCAAAAATAATACCTACGAGTCCGCCCATTTGTCCAATCAGTAGGGTCTCTATAAAAAACTGAATAGCAATTGTTGTTTTCTTAGCTCCTAAAGCTTTCCGGACGCCTATTTCGCGCGTACGTTCAGTTACCGATACGATCATAATATTCATCAAAGCAATAGATGATCCCAGGACAGTAATTACTCCTATTAACCACGAGGCTAATCCCAAATATTTTGTAATTCCTAGAATTCGGTTGATCAAATCATCGCTACGTACCACACCAAAGTTGTTGTCTTTCACAGGGCTCAATTTACGAACCCTACGCATGGTACTTGTTGCATTTCCTAATGCTTGCTCTAGAAATTCCTTTTTTGCTACCATAACACTTACCGTGTAATTGATGTTAGGTGCTGTAAATAAAGAGCGTGCGAGTTGAATAGGGATTAAAACGCGTAAATCTTGACTATTACCAAACGTAGATCCTTTCTCCTTCAAGACACCAATGACTTTAAATTTTGCCCCGCGAATGGAGATTATTTTATCAATAGGATTCACATCTTTAAGCAATCCTTTTTCAAAATCAGAACCTACCACGCACACATAGGCATTGTTAGCGATATCAAATCCAGTAAAATTGCGCCCAGAACTTGTTTCTAAACCAGAGTTGGTCATGAAAAATTCGTCTACACCCACAACGGCATTTTCGGGATCTGTTTTCGTCGCTTCATATTTTATTTCGGCAGCTGATGTAGCGGTAAATGATAATGAAGTTTGTGTAAATGGATATCCGTATTTATTTTTGAAAGCGACTGCTTCAGGATACGAAATGATAGGATTTATGATCAGTCGTTCGTTTCCACCTCGATTCCTAGTCGTATTTTCATATTGTTTCAAGTTAAACGTATTGGCTCCCATCGATGCAAAATCAGAGGATATGGTGTTCTCAAGCGCCGAAACAACCGTAAGAATGCTCACCAAAGCGGTGATACCAATAGCAATAATCAGCACAGTAAGAACGGTTCTCAACAATTGTGTTCGGATGGAACCGAGTGCAATTCGAATATTTTCTTTAAATAATTTTAACATCATAGCAGTTTGACACGAAATTACAATTTTTGTTACAAATTTTCTTTAGCTAAAAACTAATTTATTGTAATCCTGCTTATTTGAAGCTATTTCCCGCTTTTCGTTACAATCCATCAGCAAAAATAATCTGTTTTCAATTGCCGCAAAGGAGCTTCCTGCGGTCGCTCTTTCCA
>JAYTBZ010000081.1:0-22422 GCA_043736705.1 Flavobacterium sp.
TTGCAGGCACTTTCATTTACTTCCAGAAAATCGCCATTAATATTGTTAATGAAAATTGCATCAGAGGCCTGCTCAATGAGACTTCTATATTTCTCTTCACTATTGATTAATTGATTTTTAATGTCTTTAAGCTCGGTGATTTCAATCATTGCACCATTTAAACGAACCGCTTTGCCCGTTTCATCTCTTGATATGACGCCCCTATCGTAAAATATTCCGTAGGTATTATCGGCTTTTAGAAAACGAAATTCATCCGACCAAAAACTAGAAGCTCCAGCATATGAATCCTCTAGATTTTTTATTACTCTTTCCTGATCATCAGGGTGCACTCTTGATCTCCATACAATACTATTGTTTTCCCCAGTTGGAATAACACTCCCAAAACCTAAAAGATCAATAAAAGCTTGATTGTTCCAACTTTCGCCAGTGATCAAATCCACTTCAAATACTGCATCATTAGTAGCTGCCGAAATCATTTCAAATCTTTCGTTGGCAATTCTCATTTTTTCTTCTGCTTTTTTTAAATCAGAAAGATCCAATCCCATTCCTAAAAGGCATTTCTTTCCTTCGTATTCAAAAGAGTGAGAATTAATATAATAGGGAATTTTATTTTTGTTTTTAGTGAATAATTCTACCTCAATTCCAGGTGACTTTACCTCAAATACAGTTTTTAACCGTGTCTTTATAATCTCTTTAAAATCGGTATCATAAAAATCAACCGCTTCCATTTTATCAATTTCATCAGCACTATACCCGCTAACTCTTTCGAAATTTTTATTCCATTTCACAAAATGCCCAGAAGCTTCGTAGAGATAAAAAACCCCTGGAAGATTATTGATAATCGTTTCTGACAATTGCTTTTCTCTCAAAATAGTTGCTTCAGCAATTTTGCGCTCCGTTATATCTGTTATCGTACCAATGTATCCTACAATTTCATTTTTAATATTTCGTTCCGGTATTGCTTGCTCCATTACCCAGGCAACTGAACCGTCTGGGCGAACAAAACGATATTCTGAAAATGATATTTTTTGACTATTTAATACTTGGTTCCAGCCGTCCATTAACGCTTTTTTATCGTCTTCATGAATAGCCTTAATCCAACCATTACCTAAAGCTTCTTCAAATGATAAGCCTGAAATTTGAGACCAATAGGGATTTACATAAGTTGTACTACCTGCTGCATCAGTACGAAAAATACCTACTGGACAAAATTGGGTTAAAGTATGATAGCGCTGCTCACTTTCTACTATTGCCTCTTCTGCTTTTTTGCGTAAGACTTCTTTTTCTAAGACATCAATTGCAAAAGCCACATCGCTAGTAGCTTCTACCAACAGAGCGATTTCTTCCTGATCAAAAAAGTTTTTCTCAGCCGAGTAAAACGTAAAAATTCCAATAACTTTATCAAATTTTTTTATCGGTACCGTCATTAATGATCTGTAGTCTCTTGCCAATGCTTCCTCTTTCCATGGACGCATTATCGGATCGTTTTCGATATCGTTACTGACAACATATTGTTTGTTTTTAATAGCAGTAGCACCAGGTCCATGACCCTGAGGCGTACTAGTATCAGTTGTAATAGTTTTAATAACAGTTAGATAATCTCTATTTTCGCCTGCAACCATAACAGGAACTACGTTTTTGGTTTTTTCATTGATTAATCCAAACCATGACATCTTAAATTTTCCAACTTCAACTGCAATAGTACAAGCCTCCCTTAATAAACTTTCTTGATCCGTAACACGAACAATCATTTGATTCATTTGACTGATGAAAGAATACAATCGGTTTGCCTTAATAATTTTTTGTTCTGCTCTTTTATTTTCGGTAACGTCTTTTACAAATCCCAAAAATCGAAAATCAGACAGTTTTACCATATCAATAAAACAAAACACTTCTGAACCATTTTTATGTATAATTTTTATTTCATTCCTGATTACTCCTGTTTCGTTTAACAATTGAAATTTTTCAAGGGTACTATTGGTCTGATCTAGTGCAGATAAATCTCCAAACTTCATACTTAACAATTCTTGTTCAGAATAGCCTGTAAGTTTACAACTAGCTTGATTCACTTCGATATAATTTCGATCTTGGTCAAATACAAAAACTCCGTCTGGCGCATTTTCAATGTATTGTTTGAACTTAGCTTCACTTTCTTGCTCAATAACTTGTAACTGATATTTAAGTACAGCATTTTCTTTATCAATTATTTCTTGTTCTATTCTTTTTTTATCTGAAATGTCTTGGGTATTGCCTTGCAAGGCATAAACGTTCCCAACTGCATCAATTAAAGGTTTAACAATAGCATGCAACCACTTACAACTTTTAGATGATAAAATGACTTTTTGAATTAACTCAAACTCTTGTTTATCGCTAATAGCTTGGTACACTTTATTCAGAAAAAAGGTAGAATCTTCTTTCGAAAAAATGTGCAAAAATTCTTGATATAAATTTTGACTAGGTTTGGCTTCAATTTCATAAATCGAATAAAGCTCTTTTGACCAAATCATTTTATTGTTGCTAAGATCAATTTCCCAACTACCCAGTTTTGCTATCTTTTGGGCATCATTTAGTAATCTTTCACTTTTAAGTATTTCTTCTTGTGCCAGAATAAGATTTGTTATGTTTCTACCAAATCCATGTACAATTTCTTCTGTTTGGGATGCAGTTAACGTCCATAAAATCGTTACAATCTCTTGATTTTTATTTAAGAAGCGGTTTTTAAAATTGATAGATGATTTATTTTGAGATAAGAAGTGTAACTCATTTATAGTTATTTCATGATCTTCAGAATGAATAAACGAAAAAATAGGTTTGGATATAATTTCCGATTCAGAATAATCTAAAATTCTTAAAAAAGAAGAATTAATTTTTTTTAAGTAGCCATCAAATCCGCAAACGAAAATACAATCCTGAGATCCTTGTAGCAACGATTCAAAGGTATTAGGCAAGTCTATTTTGTTTTTTAATCGACTTATCTCTAATTCTTGGTTTCGAATAGTTTGAAGTAAATCATTATATGTCGGTTGGGCTTCATTCATGCTAAAATATCTAATAAAACATAAATGTAATAAATTATAATTTACAATAATACTAGGACAACACTAAAATGCAATACTAAAAATGATTGCTTATTTATTAAGGAAAGATGCTACTGTGTGCTGTTTAATTTCAATAAAAAAAAGCCAATTAGAAAATATTAACAACACTAACATAAATAAATAATTTTTGCTTTCAAAAGAGTCAAGATAATACTGACATTATAATCGGCTTAGTTTTTGCAAATAAAAAAATGATAGTTAAAACATAAATTCACACTGTTAAATCACACAATAACATATGTTTACATTTTGTAATAATTATTTAACAAAAAAATAATATACATTTGTATATACAATTATAAAATATGTTACATTTGTACCGACAAATGACGTACTAAATAATTATGAAAATTGAAGAAATCTTAAAATCAACTGTACCAATGGATAACTCTAAAAAAGTTATCTTAAATATTATGTATACCCAAAGTGTCATTACAGAAAATTTTAATGATGTCTTAAAACCTTACGAAATTTCGGGAGAACAATACAATGTATTGCGAATATTAAGAGGCCAAAAAGGAAATCCCGCAAACATGTGCGTAATACAAGAACGAATGTTAGCCAAAACAAGTAATACCACACGATTAGTTGATAAATTATTACTTAAGGAGTATGTCACTCGAAAAGTTTGTCCAGAAAACAGGCGAAAAATTGAAGTGTTAATCACACAAAAAGGATTGAACGTGTTGACGGATTTAGATCCAAAAGTAATTGCTCATGAACGCTTTTTTTCTCAAAATTTAAATACCGACGAAATCATTCAATTAAACCTATTACTAGAAAAATTTAGAAATCAATAAAAATCAAATATACATGAATGCATTTATAGAAAATCAAAATTGGAGATATGCAACGAAAAAATTCGATGCTACAAAAAAAATAACAACAGAAGATTTAGATACTTTGAAAGAAGCCATTCGCTTAAGTTCTTCATCGTATGGATTGCAACCTTACAAAGTGATCCTTGTTGAAAATCCTGAATTAAGAGCAAAAATACAGCCATCGGCTTGGGGACAAGCACAAATTATTGAGGCTTCACACTTAATCGTTTTTGCAAATGAAATTAATTTTGGTACAACAGGAATTGATAATTACATTAAAAACGCAAGCGAAACAAGATCCATTCCAGCTGAAAGCCTTCAAGGATATGCTGATTTCATGAAAGCAAATATTACAGCACTTCCCGAAGATATTCGAAATAACTGGACGGCGAAACAAACCTATTTAGCTTTAGGAAACTTACTCAACGCTGCAGCAGAACTTAAAATAGATGTTACACCAATGGAAGGTTTTGTTCCTACTGAAGTGAATGAAATTCTAGGACTTGAAGCATTAGGCTTAAATGCCACTTTAATCGCCACACTTGGTTACAGACACGAAGAAGATGCAACTCAGTACTACAAAAAAGTTAGAAAATCAAACGAAGACTTATTCATTACATTATAATTATTAATCAAATTCAAACAAAAAAACACATGAAAAATTTAAAATCAATTGCATTAGCATTAGTAGTAGTTTTATCTACAGTTTCCGTAAACGCACAAACTAAAAAAGTAGACGTTTCGAAAAGTACCATCAACTGGGTTGGGAAAAAAGTAACAGGATCTCATGAAGGTACAATCAATCTTAAAGAAGGTGCTTTAGTATTCAAAGGAAAAAAATTAGTAGGTGGTACATTCGAAGTAGATATGACATCTATGACAGTTACTGACTTAAAAGCAGGTCAAGGGAAAGAAAAATTAGAAGGTCACTTAAAAGCAGATGATTTTTTTGGTACAGAAAAGTTTCCAACATCAACATTAGTATTCAAAAATGTAGTTGCTAAATCACCAAACTTGTATAAAGTAATAGCTAATTTAACCATCAAAGGAATCTCTAAACCAGTAACTTTTGATTTAGCAACAACGGCTAATGCAGCTAATGCTAATGTAGTAGTAGACAGAACTAAATATAAAATTGAATACAATTCACCAAGTATCTTTAGCGCTATAGGCGACAAGGCTATAAATGATAATTTCAACTTAGCAATTGCTTTGAAATACTAATTGCGGTTTAAATACCATTATCAACCCTATCAAGAAATTGATAGGGTTTTTTTTTGGATCAATTCACAAAAATAGGAATGATTACTTTGTTATTAACAGATCCAAAATAGGTATGTAAACAAGTACTATTTAACTTCATATACAAAATAATCGAATTAACACGATCATTAAATTATAATGGCATAAACATAACATCAGCAGGATATTCGTAATAAACTCATAATATTAGATAGAAAGTAACTTAACAGTTCGCATGTACTTTTGGTTATATAAAATTTCCAAAACAAAAATAAGAACTCAAACTACAAAATTGAATATCATGAAACTAAAATTGACTTTACTTTTATTACTTTCTTATGCATGTATAAATGCGCAACAACTCAAAGGAATTATTGGACAAGACAACTGGATTAACAACTGGACAAATTTTAAACCCGCAACTACAGAGTACAATGAGGCAACAACCATACTTACAGGAATAATAAGTAGTGACATGGTTTTGAAACGCACAAATACCTATGTAATGATAGGTGTCGTATATATTACTAATAAAGCTACACTAACAATTGAGGCCGGAACCGTAATTAGAGGTGATAAACAAACCTGTGGAACCCTCGTAATTACTAAAGGCTCTAAAATTATGGCCGAAGGCAATGAAACAGCACCTATTATTTTTACTTCAAATAGCGTTGCTTTATCAAGAAAACCTGGCGATTGGGGCGGAATTGTCATTCTTGGCGATGCTCCTATTAATAAAATTGGCGGTATCGCTTTTTTAGACTTTAATTTAAATCCAGAAGTAAGTTATTATGGTGGTGCAAATGAAGAGGACAATTCAGGAATTTTAAAATTTGTCCGAATTGAATATTCTGGTAGAAAACTTAAAGAACAAAAAGAACTTAATGGTTTGTCACTTGCAGGTGTGGGGAATAAAACTACACTTGAAAATATACAAATTAGTTTTTCTAACGACGATTCTTTTGAATGTTATGGTGGTAAAACAACTTTAAACAATATTATCTCATACAGATCAACAGATGATGATTTTGATTTTACTCAGGGAGCACAAGCTAAAATCACTAATAGTATTGCTATTAGAGATCCATTTTCATCTGATGTAGCAGGTTCTAGATGTTTTGAGATAGACAATTACGATAAAATAGAAAACTGCGATATTACTAAAAAAGCTACTTCTATCACCGCCAATAACATTACACTTCTCAATACGCAAGAAAACAATCAAGGACTTGTAAAAGAGGCTATTTACATTAAAGACAAGAGCTTTTTGACACTTAATAACAGCGTGATACATGGCTTTTCTGCTGTAGCCATTTTAGATTCTAAGATAGGTTACATTAGTGAAAATCTTAATCGAGTTAGTTTTAGAGGCGTAATTGCTAATAATTGCTCTGCAAAAATAATTAGTGAAGTACCCGAAAACAACGTTGAAATTGCAAATTGGTACAACAATGCATCTTATGGTTTAGAATACATTACTATTCCAGCATTAGACTTTTTCATTCAACCATCGTTAAAAAAAGCACCCGATTTTCGTTTAAGATTTTACACTAATTTAGCCAGTAAGTAATTAATCTTAAATTTAATGCTCAAAAAAGTACAGCTTTTACACATTTAACAAATTTTAGCTTAAATTATATTTTAAAATGTTTTTTAATTTATATATTTGCAATAAGAAAATAAACGATGAACACAATTTTAAACAATACTTGGTGGTGGAACAATTTACGTCAGTCGTCGTGAACTAAGCTCCTATAGTATCATTTTAAACTATAAATATAAAAGGCTTGTCATCACGACAAGCCTTTTTTTTTGCCTGTACTTAATCGTAAAACCAAACATTAAAAAAATAGCAATTGAAATCATTTACATTACATACCCATTACAAGCAAATCTTAGCTGATACGATCACTCCAGTGAGTGTGTATTTTAAGATTCGGGATAAATTCCCAAATAGTCTATTACTGGAAAGCAGTGATTATCATGGTAATGACAATAGTTTTTCATATATCTGCTGCAATCCAATAGCTTCTATCAAAATCGAAAATGAAGTCATTCATAAAATATTCCCTGACGGGACCAGTGAAAAAATCATCATAGAAAGTACAACTGATATTCCAGCTTTGATTCAAGAATTTTCAGAACAATTCAAATCCGAGAAAAACAAATTTAAATTCATCAACAATGGATTATTTGGTTATATTTCCTATGATGCAGTTCGCTATTTTGAGAAAGTAACTATCGCTAAAAAAGAAAACAGCAACACCATTCCTGATGTATATTATGCCGTATATCAAAACATCATTGCCATCAACCACTTCAAAAACGAAGCGTATATTTTCTGTCACAGTTTAGATGGTAAAAATAACATTTCAGAAATCGAGCAATTATTACAATCTAGAAATATTGCTTCTTATAAATTCTCGAAAGAAGGAGAAGGATTTTCTAATTTAACAGATGAAGAATTCAAACATAATGTGGCTTTAGCCAAAAAACATTGTTTTCGTGGTGATGTATTTCAATTGGTTTTATCACGAAGGTTTACCCAAAGCTTTAAAGGAGATGAATTTAATGTATACAGAGCGTTGCGAAGCATCAATCCATCGCCGTATTTATTCTTTTTTGATTATGGTGATTTCAAAATATTTGGCTCTTCTCCAGAAGCGCAAATTATTGTAAAAGATCGTAAGGCTGAAATTCACCCAATAGCAGGAACTTTCAAGCGAACGGGTGACGATGAAAAAGATGCTGATCTTGCTAAACAATTATCCGAAGACCAGAAAGAAAATAGTGAACATGTTATGCTTGTTGACTTAGCCCGAAATGATTTAAGCCGAAACGGACATGATGTACAAGTAGAAAAGTATAGAGAAGTACAATTCTTCTCGCATGTGATTCACTTGGTTTCAAAAGTAACAGGCTATTTACATGAAAAAGCTACAACCATGCAAGTTGTTGCTGATACTTTTCCAGCAGGCACTTTGAGTGGCGCACCAAAACACAGAGCCATGCAATTGATTGAGGATTACGAGAAAACCAATCGTAATTTTTATGGTGGAGCAATTGGTTTTATGGATTTTGAAGGCAACTTTAACCACGCTATAATGATCCGAACTTTCTTAAGCAAAAACCACCAATTACATTGTCAAGCTGGAGCCGGAATAGTTGCTGGATCTGATGAAGAAAATGAAATGCAAGAAGTATACAATAAGTTGAGAGCTTTGAATGCTGCATTGGATTTAGCAGAGGAAATTTAAAATAATTTAAAGATTTAATAATTTAAGAATTTAAAGATTGCTGAAATACACGACTTTTTTCAATCTTTTGATATTATAATTTTTTAATAAAAAATGAAAAAAATACTAGTCATAGACAATTACGATAGTTTTACATACAATTTGGTGCATTACCTAGAAGACTTGAATTGTGAAGTTACTGTTTACAGGAACGACGAATTCGAAATTGATGAAATAGCCCATTTTGATAAAATACTACTTTCTCCGGGTCCTGGAATTCCAGAAGAAGCGGGTTTGCTGAAAGAAGTCATTAAAAAATATGGTTCTACTAAAAGTATTTTTGGTGTTTGCTTAGGACAACAAGCCATTGGCGAAGTATACGGCGGAACGCTTTCTAATCTTGATAAAGTGTATCACGGTGTTTCCTCTATTGTTAAAACTGTGGTAAACGATGAGCATTTATTTGAAGGACTGGGTCGTGAATTTGAAGTCGGGCGTTATCACTCTTGGGTTGTTGACACCAATTTACCAGATGTATTAGAAGCGACTTCATTTGACGAAAACGGCCAAGTAATGTCCTTACGTCATAAAACATATGATGTACGCGGCGTACAATTTCATCCCGAAAGTGTATTAACGCCAAATGGAAAAAAAATATTAGAAAATTGGGTGAATGGGTAGTCAAAATATCAAATGTCATAACGTCGAAAGACTTTAAGACCTTCTACTTTCAACTTTAAGACATATTTATAAAATGAAAAACATATTAAACAGACTCATCAATCACGAGATACTTTCGCAAGAAGAAGCAAAAAACGTATTGGTTACTATATCGAACGGAGGTTACAACACGAGTCAAATTGCTTCATTTCTCACTGTATACATGATGCGTAGCATTAGTATCGATGAACTTGCAGGCTTTCGAGAAGCATTACTTGAATTGTGCATTCGAATTGATTTATCCGCATATAACGCTATTGATTTATGCGGTACGGGTGGCGATGGAAAAGACACCTTTAACATTTCTACTTTGGCTTCATTTGTAGCTGCAGGCGCAGGAATAAAAGTAGCCAAGCACGGAAATTACGGTGTTTCATCGATTTCTGGATCTAGTAATGTTATGGAAAAAATGGGGATCAAATTCAGTAATGATGCTAATTTCTTAGAGAATTGTATAGACAAGGCGGGAATTTGTGTTTTACATGCGCCTCTTTTTCATCCAGCTATGAAAAATGTAGGCCCTATTCGGAAAGAATTAGCCGTGAAAACATTTTTTAATATGTTAGGTCCCATGGTGAATCCTGCCTTTCCAAAAAATCAATTGGTCGGTGTTTTCAATCTTGAATTAGCTAGAATGTATGCGTATTTGTATCAAAATACTGATGTGAATTTCACCATTTTGCATTCGCTTGACGGGTACGATGAGATTTCTTTGACCAGTCCTACAAAGACAATTACCAGTACAATGGAAGGTATGCTGCATCCCGAAGACTTTGGCGTTTCACTTATACTACAGAGCGAAATCGAAGGCGGAACAACAATTGAAGACTCGGCTGATATGTTTATCAATATCATTTCTGGAAAAGGAACTGAAGCGCAAAACAACGTAGTTTGTGCCAATGCTGGAATGGCCATTGCAACCGTAACAAAATGCACTCCTTTAGAAGGATTTCAAATAGCGAAAGAAAGTTTATTATCCGGAAAAGGACTTTTATCTTTGAATAAATTAAAAGATTTAAGTATTTAAGCACTGAAATCAAAGACTAATTTTTATTCAGATTGTAATTTTTCAATCTTTAAATACTAAAAAATGAATATTTTAGACCAAATAATAGTTGACAAAAAACGAGAGGTCAGTCTCAAGAAATCAATCATTCCTGTTGCACAACTAGAATCATCTGTTTTTTTTGAAAAAAAGACGATTTCCTTACGTAATAATTTGATAAACAGCACCTCAGGCATTATTGCCGAACACAAGCGTCGTTCACCATCTAAAGCGGAAATCAATTACAGTTTTACCGTGGAAGAAGTGACTAAAGGCTATGAAGATGCTGGTGCTTGCGGAATTTCGGTATTGACGGATGGAAAATATTTTGGTGGTTCGTTAGACGATTTACTTTTGGCAAGAGCCACAGTCAACATTCCGCTATTGCGAAAAGAATTTATTGTTGATCAATACCAAATATTAGAAGCCAAAGCCTATGGTGCTGATTTGGTTTTGCTAATTGCTGCGGTTTTAACAAGTGAAGAAATCAAATCCTTATCTGAATTTGCTAAAAGTTTAGGACTTGAAGTCTTATTGGAAGTACACAACCTTGAAGAACTAGAAAAATCAATAATGCCAACTTTAGACCTGATTGGAGTCAACAATAGAAATTTAAAAACATTTGAGGTAAGTTTAGATTTCAGCAAACAATTGGCAGATCACATCCCAAATGACTTCTTGAAAGTGTCAGAAAGCGGAATTTCCTCAATTGAAGCGATTAACGAACTCAGACCTTACGGCTACAAAGGATTTTTGATAGGTGAAAATTTTATGAAAACGGATAATGCTGGTAAAGCAGCAACCGAATTTATTAAACAATTGGCTTTCTAATCTCAAAAAAGGAATTAGCAACTATTACATATATTTATTTATTATGCAATCAACTTCACAAAACATTTCCACAAAAACTAATCTAGTTTCGGCTCCTTCCTATTCGGGGAATCCCGAGACTTCGGGAGGAGTGCAGATTAAAATCTGCGGCATGAAATATCCCGATAATATTCTCGAAGTAGGTTCGCTCCTACCCGATTATATGGGTTTTATATTTTGGGAGAAATCAGCTCGGTATTTTAATGGCGTAATTCCTGATTTACCAAAATCAATCAAGAAAGTAGGCGTTTTTGTTAATGAAAGTAGCAGCGTAATTTTGGCGAAAGCCCGAAAATATAATTTACAAGCCATCCAATTACATGGTCACGAATCAGTAGTATTTTGCTCGGATTTAAGGCTTGCAATAGGAAATGAAATCGAGATAATAAAAGTATTCTCGGTGGGTGCTGATTTTGATTTTGATGTGTTGAAACCATTTGAAAACGTCTGTGATTATTTCCTTTTTGATACTAAAGGAAAATTACCTGGTGGCAACGGAACCACATTCGACTGGAAAGTATTAGAAAAGTATCCCTCAAACAAACCTTTTTTCTTAAGCGGAGGAATCGGAATGGAGGAAATCGACGCCGTAAGTGAAATATCAAAAACCAATTTACCGATTTACGCCATAGATGTAAACAGTAAATTTGAAATTGAACCAGGATTTAAAAACACACAATTATTTAGAGATGCACTGCAGTGCATCTCTACAGAAAACAAAATAAAAAAATAAAATTATGTCATATAACGTCAATGAGAAAGGTTATTACGGAGATTTTGGAGGTGCTTTCATTCCTGAAATGTTATATCCAAATGTAGAAGAATTACGTCAAAATTATTTAAAAATCACAGCAGAGCCCTCTTTCCAAGCAGAATTTGATGACTTGCTAAAAGAATATGTAGGCCGACCTACGCCGCTGTATTTTGCAAAACGTTTATCAGAACAATACAACACTAAAATCTACCTCAAGAGAGAAGATTTGTGTCACACCGGTGCGCACAAAGTCAACAATACAATAGGCCAAATTTTATTAGCTAAACGTTTAGGCAAAACCCGTATCATTGCAGAGACTGGAGCTGGACAGCATGGTGTAGCAACCGCAACAGTGTGTGCCTTGATGGGCTTAGAATGCATTGTGTACATGGGCGAAGTCGACATTAAGCGTCAAGCGCCAAATGTGGCTCGTATGAAAATGTTGGGAGCTGAGGTTCGTCCTGCTAAATCAGGCTCTAAAACTCTGAAAGATGCTACTAATGAAGCCATTCGCGATTGGATCAATAATCCGGTAGACACCTATTATATTATTGGATCAGTCGTAGGACCACATCCATATCCGGATATGGTAGCGCGTTTTCAAAGTGTGATTTCTAAGGAAATTAAAGAGCAATTATTAGAAAAAGAAGGTCGCGAAAACCCTGACTATGTTGTGGCTTGCGTAGGCGGAGGAAGCAATGCTGCTGGAACTTATTATCATTTTCTAGACAATGAGGACGTAAATATTATTGCGGTTGAAGCTGCTGGATTAGGAGTAGATTCAGGCGAAAGCGCAGCAACATCAGCGCTAGGAAAAGTAGGTGTTATTCACGGAAGCAAAACTTTGTTGATGCAAACCACTGATGGCCAAATAACCGAGCCATACTCGATTTCTGCCGGCTTGGATTATCCGGGAGTTGGTCCTATGCACGCAAATTTATTTGCCACAGGTAGAGCACAATTTATTTCTATAACCGATGAACAAGCCATGGATTGGGGAATTAAATTATCAAAAATGGAAGGCCTAATTCCCGCTATAGAAAGCGCACATGCTTTTGCCGTTCTCGATGAAATGAAGTTTAAACCAGAGGATATTGTGGTCATCAACCTTTCCGGTCGTGGCGACAAAGATTTGAATACGTATATTGATTATTTCAAATTATAACAAAAGAATCATTAGGGCGTTCCCCACGGGTCGGGCTGTATGCTATATCTTTTTCATGGCAAGGAAAAGCCATGAAAAAGGATGCCGCTTCCATCCCTAACGCATACCAATAATGATACAAATACTATTTATGGAACAGCTATTCTCTTACGGCACATTGCAGTCAAAAGAAATTCAGATGCAAGTTTTTAATAAACTATTAAGCGGAACAGAAGACCAGCTTGTAGGATACAAATTAAAAGATCTACAAATAGAAGAAGAGTTTGGAATGGAAGATTATTTTGTAGCCATGCCTAGTGAAAATCCTTCAGATGCAGTTCTTGGTATCGCCTTTACTGTTTCTAGTGAAGATCTAATAAAAGCAGATCATTTCGAATCGAATGCCTACAAAAGAATTCAAATATTATTGCGATCTGGAACGACAGCTTGGATATATATAGAAAGTTAAGTAAAGAGAAAAATAGTTGCGCTTTAAATAGCTCGTAAAGTAGTTGAATTTCAGTTATTCCCTTAAAAACAAAACCTATAAGGATATGAAAACCTTGTAAGAAAACATAAAAAAATAGTACAATGAACAGAATAAATCAAAAATTACAAGAAAATAAAAAGATACTTTCCATCTATTTTTCAGCGGGATATCCTAGTCTAAATGATACGGTCCAAATCATTCAAGACCTTGAAAAAAATGGTGTAGATATGATTGAAATTGGGTTGCCTTTTAGTGATCCTTTAGCTGACGGACCTACCATTCAAGAGAGTTCTACGCAAGCCTTGCATAACGGAATGACAACACAAGTTCTTTTTGATCAATTAAAAGACATCCGAAAAACAGTTTCTATTCCGCTAATCATCATGGGATATTTCAACCCAATGTTGCAATTTGGTATTGAAAATTTTTGCAAACAGTGCGCCGCCATTGGTATTGATGGATTAATAATTCCTGATCTTCCCGTTGATGTTTATGCAGACGAATACAAAGCTATATTTGAAAAATACGACTTAAAAAACATATTTTTAATCACGCCACAAACGGCTGTTGAACGTATTCATTTTATTGATAGTGTGTCAGATGGTTTTATCTACATGGTGAGTTCAGCGAGTGTGACAGGATCACAAACAGGTTTTGGAAGCGCACAAGAAGATTACTTCAAACGTATTGCCTACATGAATCTAAAGAATCCACAAGTAATAGGCTTTGGAATCAATAACAAAGAAACCTTTGACCAAGCCACGCAATTTGCAAAAGGTGCTATTATCGGTAGTGCTTTTATTCAGGATTTAACAAAAAATGGAACGGGAAAAATTGAGGCTTTCGTTAAAGCGATTCGATAAACAACTTTTATTTAGGTAGGAAAACGGTGTTTAAACGTGATTTAAATACCGTTTTTTTATTGTAACAACTTGATAAGTAATGGCTAAAATTTAATGTCGTGTTTTAGTAAAACATTAAATTTCTTTATGACAGATTTCACAGATTAGCACATATTAATTTACCATCTAATTTTAAAAATCTTTTTAATCCTTCTAATCAGTGGCAAAACTCTTTTTAATAATTGCGACAACACATATTTCTTCTACTTTGATGATTTATATTATAATGTCACCTTATTTAACAGTAAACTAGAAACATGCAAACAGTATATATAAAGTTCATGATGCTCAAAAACTGTATCTATTCACCTGAATCTCAAAGATAAATAGCATTGTAAAGATTTTATTGATTGTAATTTTTTATTGCTTAAACTGTTAATTATTAAGACTCGATAAGAAATCAAAGTCTAAATGTAATATTCATTTAAAAATTCATATTATGAAATAATTATTTTAAAACACATAATTTAACAATTCATGCTCAGAATTATTTATATTTGAATCAATAATAGATACAATTCGAACAGCTGTTTAAAAAACATAGCAAAAAAGAACCCATTAATATAATGAAAATGGACACATACAACAAAGCTATGAGCGAGTCTCTAATCACTGATCCTCTTTCTAAAGGCGGCAGTTTTATAAATTTTCAAAACCTGATTTTACAGGCTCCAGTTCTCATAACTATTTTTCGAGGGCCCAATTTTATTGTAGAATCCATCAATAATAAAGCGCTAGAAATTTGGGATAAAACATATGACAAAGTAATCGGCAAACCACTTTTTGAATTGTCTCCAGAGACAGAAGATGGTTTGTTACAAATATTCAATAATATATACCGTACTGGTGAACCTTTTACAGTAAATGAATATTTGGTTCGACTAGTAAGAAAAGGAAAACTAGATACTGCTTATTTCAATGTGCTACATCAACCTTTACGAGATTTAAATAATATTATATACGGAATTATATCTATTGGCACTGAAATAACTGAAGCAGTAAATGCGCGAAAACAAATTGAAGCTAGCGAAAAACGGTTTAGTAATATTCTTTCACAATCCCTAATTGCCATTGCTATTTTGAAAGGTCCGCAAATGATCATTACATCTGCTAACCAGGCTATCATTGCTATTTGGGGAAAAGGAAATGATGTCATTGGTAAATCCTTACTTGAAGTTTTACCCGAAATTAAAGATCAAGTATTTCCTGCTTTATTGAGGCAAGTATATGAAACGGGAGAACATTTTGTCACTAATGAAATTAAATGTATCCTGCATCGAAATGAAAAAGAAGAAGAATGTTATTTCAACTTAGTATACCAACCTTACAGAGATGTTGATGATACTATTACTGGTATCACAATCTTGGCTACCGAAATTACCCAATATGTTCTGGCTAAGAAACAAATTGAAGAAAATGAAGAAGAACAAAAAAAATTAGCAAAACATTTCAAATTAGCAACTGACTCAGCTCAAGTGGGTATTTGGTCTCTAGACATAGCGTCATTAACGTTAGAGTGGTCTACCATGCATAAAAAAATGTGGGGCTATGATGACCAAAAAGAAAATTTAACCTATGCAGACTGGCACAGCGTGATTATCCCAGAAGATAAAGAATTAGCTTTTCAAAAAATAGAAGAATCAAAGGTTAACCATGACGTTTATGAAGTAGATTATCGCATAGCTCGTGCTAATGATGGAGAAATTGTTTGGATTAAATCAACTGGTAACTATCACTACAATGAATTTGGCATAGCCCATACCCTTACAGGCGTTAGTATTGATATTTCAAAACAAAAAAAGATCGATGAAGAATTATCTCAAGCAATAATAAAAGCTGAAAATGCAACTGCAACTGCCAAACATGCCGTAATTGCAAAGCAACAATTTTTATCCAATATGAGCCACGAAATCAGGACTCCTATGAATGCGATAATTGGCTTTACAAAAGTTTTATTGAAAACAGATTTATCTGAAAAACAAACAGAGTATTTACAAGCTATAGAATCCAGTGGTGATACACTTATTGTTCTCATTAATGACATTCTTGATTTAGCAAAAGTAGATGCGGGAAAAATGATATTTATCAATGTACCATTCAAAATATCAGAATTAATAAATGGAGTAGTTCGAGTATTTGAAACAAAAATTCAGGAAAGTAATTTAGAATTAATAGCGGAATACGATGACCATATTCCAGAAATTATTGTTGGTGATTCCGTTCGTTTGCATCAAATTTTGACCAACCTTTTAAGTAACGCCATTAAATTTACCGCAAAAGGCAAAATTATTCTTAATGTAAGACTAAAAAGCGAATACAAACAAAAAATATCTCTTGAATTTAAAGTTACCGACACCGGTATAGGTATTCCGGAAAGTAAAATCGAAACTATTTTTGAAAATTTTGAACAAGCGCATACCATTACTTCCAGTTTATACGGTGGTACTGGACTAGGACTTGCTATTGTGAAACAATTAGTAGAAAAGCAAGGTGGAACAATTTCTGTAGATAGTAAAGTTGATGAAGGAACAACATTTTGTTGTATATTAAATTTTCAAAAAAACACCGATGATTGTATGCGTAATCTTAAATTAGAAAAAATAAATAACGACGCGACTAAAATTGAAAAACTTAAAGTGTTGGTAGTAGAAGATGTTAAACTAAATCAACTATTATTAAGATCAATATTAGACGATTATAATTTTGAATGGGATATTGCCGACAACGGAAAAATAGCTGTTGAAAAACTGGAAACGAATACCTACGATATTATTCTGATGGATTTGCAGATGCCAATTATGAACGGATTTGAAGCCACAAAACACATCCGCAATACAATGAATTTACAAATTCCGATTATCGCACTTACTGCCGATGTTACTACTGTTGATGTAGAAAAATGTAAATCCTTTGGCATGAATGATTACATTTCAAAACCACTTGACGAAAAGCTATTGTTTACTAAAATTTTAGATGTACTTAGATCTTAAAGTCAACAAACTCGAATAACTAAGATGAACTATCACTTTAGAAAAGCAGAACTATCTGAAATCACTCCCATTTGGGCAATTTTGAAAGATGCTATTACCCGACGAAAACAGGACGGAAGTACTCAATGGCAAGACGGATATCCCAATTCAGAAGTACTACAAAAAGATATTGAAAAAGACCAAGGATTTATTTTAGTTTTAGGAGAAACTATTATTGGTTATTGCGCAATACTAATTAATCAAGAACCTGCTTACGAAGCTATTGAAGGTAAATGGATCACTACTAATGATTTTGTGGTGGTACATCGTATAGCTATAGCTACTAATCATTTGGGAAAAGGTTACGCCAAAATGATTATGAAACACATAGAAAATTTTGCGCTTAACAATTCCATTTACAGCATAAAAGTAGACACTAATTTTGACAATCTAGCAATGATCAAAATATTTGAAAATTCAGGTTATATGTACTGTGGCGAAGTTTATTTTAGGGGAAGCCCAAGAAGAGCTTATGAAAAAGTCTTAAGTAAACAGGACTCATAGTATTACTAAAAGCTTTAGGAAAAATAAAAAAACCGCAAATTATCAAACACAAATGATTTCATAATTTGCTAATTTGCGGTGAGTTTTTTTTTTAAAGTAGTTTCTCTTAAACAACAGCTTCTTCAAGTTCTGTTTCAAATTCCATGTGATCTACTATTTCTGCAGCTCCTTCTGGTTTTGATGCTTTTAGTGCATTAAATTTTTCTACTTGTTCCAGTTCCCCTTCTTCTCCACTAAAATAAGGAAAAACATCCATGATAGGAGATTCTGATACCGCTGGTATGGTATAATCACCCATCGTTCCTTTCATCACACTGATGGTATTGTCATAGGCTTCCTTCACATCATTTGCTTGTATTAATAAGTACATGTTGGTCTTTCGCTCTTTACCGCTTTCTTCGTCATAGGCCAATAAAGAAACTTTGGATCTAAACCAACGATCTGTATTTTCAAAAGGATGAATCTCTGCATAATTAGCCACTTTTATATTCGTGATTTTAAATTCTTCACTAATATACGCCGACATTTCTTCATTGATCCTGCTTTCGGCTTCTGTGTAGGATAACGCGTCTACCAAGTACGGTTCTGTCGTAATCTTTTGTGCGCCAGTTTCATCTGTTTTTCTATATTTTACTTTACATTCGTACCAAGTTGTGCTCATTTCTATTTTTATTAAGAATTTCAAAGATATATTTTAGAGGTTAAAAAAAGCATCATTCCTAAAATAGATATTCACAATTTCAACTGCTGTTTAGTTTTGTTCTACACTTCAATCTAGCTCTAATTATAACGTTAAAATTATGTTAAAAAAAAACTAAACGGTTGTTTAAATTAAACACTTGTTTAGTTTTGTTTTTGAAAAAATTTAGTTCCATTGAAAAGCAATTTTAACGATAAACAAATTCAAATCCTCGAGGTTGCAGAGACCCTTTTTGCAGAAAAAGGTTTTGAAGGCACCTCCATTAGAACAATAGCAAAAGTAGCACAGATCAATGTGGCTATGGTATCGTATTACTTTGGATCGAAAGAACGATTATTGGAATCCTTAATTGTTTATAGAACTTCGGATCTTAAAAATCAATTGGAGAATTTACTTCAAGAAGACTTAGAACCAATCGAAAAAATCAACAAGCTTATTGAATTGTACATCAATAGAATCAATAGCAACCGTGGTATTTACAGAATTTTACACTTTGAATTCACTTCTAAAAAAAGAGAACAAAATCTTCAAGTTTTTTCAGAATTAAAAAAAGGAAATTTAAAATCGTTGGAAACTATTATTGAGGAAGGTCAGAAAAAAGGTATTTTTAGAAAAGATGTTATTATACCACTGATAACACCCACTATTTTGGGTACTTTTTTTCATTTTCACATGAACAAACCCTTCTTTGAAAATTTATTAAACTTAAAAACCGAAGATTTATACAATAATTACATCAAAACAAATTTGACAAAGCATATTCAACAAACTATAAAAGCACTTCTAATTTATGAAAGTTAGTCCATTTATGCTCTTTGGAATTTTCTATATTGGAATTTCCTCGGTAACAGCCCAAGAAAAAACAAGTTTAACATTGAACGAAGCCATTAATTTGGCCTGGACCAAAAGTAATGAGGTTACCTTGGCCAATACCAAAGTTAAAACGAAACAATACGAACTGCAATCCAAAAAAAATAATCAATATCCTGATTTGAAGCTTTCAGGACAATACCAAAGATTGACTAATGCTGCTGTTGATTTTAAAATCAATCAAAATAATTCGGGCTCACAAGAACCGCAACCTATAGTCAATCAATTAATGATTGGACAATTGAATGCCAGTGTTCCTGTGTTTTCTGGTTTCAAAATACAAAATAGTATCAAAGTTTATGAGAACTTATATGAGGCTGAAGTGGCTACAGCAACTCAAACTAAGGAAGATATAGCGCTACGTGTAATAGATTATTATGCGGGATTGTACAAAGCACAAAAAACAATTGAACTGTTAAAAGAAAATCAAAAAAGTGCACAACAACGCGTAACAGATTTTATAGAGTTAGAAAAAAACGGTATTATTCCTAAAAACGACCTTTTAAAATCACAATTGCAAGCTTCGAAAATCCAATTATCATTAGATGAAACAAATAATAACTTAAAAATCATCAACTTTTATTTGGTTACACTTTTAAAATTGAATCAAGAAACCAAGTTGGAAATTCGGGAAAGCGATTTTGCCGATTTTCAAATGACTAATATTCCAACAAATGACTTACCAGCGTTAGAAAATCGCAAAGATTTACTCGCGGTACGTTTACAAGAAAAAGCAAGTGAGGCCAATATTAAAATAGCAAAAGGAGCTTATTATCCAGCCATTGCTGTCATTGGTGGCTATACCACACTAGATCTGAGTAACGTAATTACCGTTCAAAATGCCATGAATATTGGTGTTGGCATTTCGTATGATTTGAGTGCTATATTAAAGAATGGAACGTTAGTAAAACTAGCCGAAAATAAGTTTATTGAAGCTCAAAACGCTGAAGCTATATTAACGGATTACATAAAAGGTCAAGTTCAAAAAGCTATCGAAGATTATGATTTAGCATTGAAACAAAATGTAGTTTATGGACAAGCAGTGGAACAATCATCTGAAAACTATAGAATAATAAAAGATAAATATGATAATGGACTTTCAGACACCAATGATCTTCTTGAGGCTGATGTAGAGCAATTGAGCTCCAAAATCAATAAAGCTTTGGCAAAAGCCAATACCATTCAAAAATACTACGAGTTACTATCGGTAACTGGTCAATTATCTCAAACCTTCACTAGTACAAAAAACTAATCATACCTACCATGGAAAAGAAAAAAACAAATAAAAAATTTATAATTATCCTAGTAGCTTTGGTAGTTTTAGGTGCATCTTACGGAACATACAAATACATGCATTCCCTAGGTCACGAAGAAACAGATGATGCACAAATTGAAAAAAACATGAATCCTATTATTCCAAGAGTATCTGGATATGTAGATAAAGTGTACATTAAAGACAATGATTTTGTAAAAAAAGGAGATACACTTTTTACAATTGACAAAAGAGATTATCAACTAAAAATTGAGGAGGCTAGTGCTGCAATGGTCGGAGCTGAAGGAAATTTTGAAGTTTCTAAGGCAGATATTGGGAGTGCTTTAGCGAATATTTCTGTTTCTGATGCCAATGTGCAATCAGCAGGTGGAAATATCGAATCTGCAAAAATTAGATTGGATCGCATTACTAGTGATTACAACAGATACAACAATTTGTATAAAAGCCATTCTATCACCAAACAACAGTACGAACAAGCACTGGCTGCTAAACTTGAGGCAGAAAGTCAAGTACGTGTTTTAGAGCAGCAACAAAGAGCAAGCTCGTTTCAAAAATCAGTGATTATTGCCAAATCAAAAGTTTCAGGCAAGCAAACCGAAGTTGCGGCGGCAAATATTAAAAGAGCTAAGGCACAGCTGGATGCCGCAAAATTAAATCTTACTTACACAGCTGTAACTGCTGCAATTGATGGTCAAGTTTCAAAAATTGATATTCAGCCAGGACAATTAGTACAACCGGGACAGTCTTTATTTTATATCATCAATAATAAAGAAGCTTGGGTTATTGCTAATTTCAAAGAAACTCAATTGAACAAAATGGTTATTGGTCAAAAAGTAACTGTGAAAGTAGATGCCTATCCGGGTTACAACTTTCAAGGTTCAATTACCTCATTTTCTCCGGCTACAGGATCACGATTTTCATTACTTCCACCTGATAATGCCACTGGAAATTTTGTGAAAACAATCCAAAGATTACCGGTTAAAATAAGTTTAAACACTACTAACGATCCCGAAAAAATAAAATTACTTCGCCCAGGTATGAATGTAGATGTAGATGTACATTTGAAATAAAAAACCTTTGTACAAGGTTCTAAAATGGCAAAAAAAGTAATGCCTTTTTTTTAAAAAATGATAGTTTACAATTAAGTATAAAATGGTACAAACAGGAGAAGATGATTTAGTAGAATATGGCTTTAGGAGAGTCATAATTACCATTACTGCCGTGCTTTGTGCTTTGCTTGAAATTGTAGATGTTACAATTGTAAATGTGGCATTAAACAATATGCGAGGTAGCCTTGGGGCATCATTAACTGATGTTGCTTGGGTTATAACGGCTTATGCAATTGCAAATGTGATTGTGATTCCTATGACGAGCTGGTTGTCACAACAGTTTGGACGACGAAATTACTTTGCAGTTTCTATTATTATTTTTACCGTTGCTTCCTTTATGTGCGGTAACGCTAATAATATATGGGAACTAGTAGCCTTTAGATTCATTCAAGGACTGGGTGGTGGTGCGTTACTCGTGACCGCACAAACCATAATTACAGAAAGTTATCCCGTTGCTAAAAGAGGAATGGCTCAGGCAATTTATGGTATGGGAGTGATTGTAGGCCCTACTCTTGGACCGCCATTAGGAGGTTATATTGTCGATCATTTTTCTTGGCCGTATATTTTTTATATCAACATCCCAATTGGGATTATTGCCACATTACTAACACTTTC
>JAYTBZ010000082.1:0-4487 GCA_043736705.1 Flavobacterium sp.
CTCGAATTGCAATTGTCCCGTGAGCCAAAACCATTACCAAAAATGATTTTGAATCCAGATATAAAAGATATTTTCGATTTCGATTTCGAAGATTTCACACTCGAAGGTTATGAACCGCATCCTATCATAAAAGGTACTGTAGCTGTTTAAAGAATAAAAAAAACGGTGTTTTAGTTATACGACTAAAACACCGTTTTCATTTCCTGCAAATGCATTCCATTTGAAAGAATCTGCGTCAGGCTCATTGACAAATGTGCCATCAATAACGTACTTAAATTCATAAGAAGCGTTTCTATTTACATCAAATACCCCTTTGAACGTACCATTTTTTAATTTATTCAAAGTTCCTTCAGCACTATTCCAGTTATTAAAATCCCCTACAACCGAAGCGTGATTTGCTTCTTTTGCTGCAACTGAAAAAGTAACTTTACATAATGGTTTTGTTTTTACAAACTGTTTTTTGATAGCCATAACTATTTCATTTATAGATTTATATGACAAAGTAAATAAAAGAAAGTGAAGTTTCAACACCAACTATAAAATTTAATAGAATGGTGTAAACTATGTTAATTTATACCTGATTTAATAATTAAAAATACCTAAATTTACTATTCGGAAATCCGAAAACGTTTTCATTACAAATTATCAACTGGCAAAATAGTGCCTTTCCAAAATATATTTTACCTTTATAACAAAATTATAATTGATGGAAAAAGAACTACACGAGCAGTACGAATATGCCCGAAGAAGAATAAAACAAAAAAAAGGACTCTATTTCCATTTTGTTGTTTTCGTTTTAGGAAGTTTAATGCTATTTATTGCTAATAAATTTTTCGAAATTGCTGTAGATTCTCATTGGTCTATTTGGATAATTACAATCTGGTTGTTCCTTTTTATTCTACATTTTATAAAAATTTTCATAACAGATCGTTTTATGAACAAAAATTGGGAAAGAGAGCAAATAGACCGACTTGTAGCATTACAGCAAAAGAAAATAGATCAATTACAAACGCAGGTTAACAACGATAACCAACAATAAAAAGTACATTTATAATGATAATAATGATTGCGGCCGTTGCCGAAAATAATGCATTGGGAAAAAACAATGATTTGCTTTGGCATTTACCTAATGATTTCAAAAGGTTCAAATCACTTACGTCTGGACACCATATTATAATGGGAAGAAAGACATTTGAAAGTTTTCCAAAACCATTACCAAACAGAACTCACATTATCATTACTAGAGAAAAAGGATACAAAGCCGAAGGGTGTATAATAGTTGACAGTATAGACAAAGCACTAGAGGTTTGTCCTAAAAACCAAGACAATTATATCATTGGTGGTGGTGAAATCTATACCTTAAGTATTCCTTATGCTGATAAGCTAGACATTACTAGAGTACACCACTCTTTTGAGGCAGACGCTTACTTTCCTGATATAGATTCTGAAAAGTGGGAACTTTCTGAATCTGTATTTAACAGTAAAGACGATAGTCATAAGTATGATTTTACCTTTCAAACTTTCCTTAGAAAATAAAACAAAAAAACATCCTTTTTACGGGATGTTTTTTTTTTAAACCATTGATTAAAGAGATGATCTACTCTTGAAAGAGTATTTGATAACATAAAATAAAATTTACAAATAATAATAAAACTCCAGAAATGAAGATTATTATATTTGATGTTTTTTGAGAATACATCTCAAAGAAGCCTTTAATACCAAATACCACGAAGGTACTAAAGACGAAAAAAATTAAAATTTCCAAAAACAAATTTAATCCTAAGAACGTGTTTGGCGCTTTAACAACTAAACTGTCATTTAAAACAGTATTTTCAAAACAGCTAACAAGAACAAATGAGATAAAAAACGCTAGAATTATCCACTTGATTTGGTTGATCAATTCTCTTTTAATCATTTAGTATGGTTGTTTTCCTGAATTACAAACTTGCGCAATTAAATCCTTTGACGCAATACCCACTTTTAGTGATATTTCAATTAAAATAAAAATTAATAACACAATCATTTTTTTGAATAAAGACAATCTTGTCTCAATTTTTTGAAACTCATTTAAGTTCGTTAAGATTGTATTATATTTGCACAAACTAAAATAATGTCAGAAAAAATAACGCCCTATAAAGATTCAGCCCTCGGTAAAAAAGAACAAGTCGCACAAATGTTTAACACCATTTCTGGAAATTATGACAATCTAAATCGTGTCATTTCTTTTGGTATTGATATAAAATGGCGTAAAAAAGTGTTGCAAATGGTTGCGAAATCAAATCCAAAGATTATTCTTGATATTGCAACTGGGACGGGTGATTTAGCGATTTTAATGGCGCAGACAAAAGCAGAAAAAATTATTGGCTTAGACATCTCTGCAGGTATGTTAGAGGTAGGTGTAAAGAAAATTGCTGCAAAAAACCTTTCTAATACTATCGAAATGATTTTAGGCGATTCTGAAAACATGCCTTTTGAAGATAACTACTTTGACGCAATTACTGTTGCTTTTGGCGTACGTAATTTTGAAACTTTAGAAAAAGGTTTGGCTGAAATTTTGAGAGTTTTGAAACCAAATGGGGTATTTGTAATTCTAGAAACATCAGTGCCAGACAAAACGCCTTACAAACAAGGCTACAATTTCTATAGTAAAAACATACTTCCTATAATAGGCAAGATCTTTTCTAAAGATACTGTTGCCTATGGCTATTTGTCAGAGTCTGCCGCTGCTTTTCCATATGGAGAAGCTTTGAACAATATTTTAAGAAAAATTGGGTTTATAGATGTCGTAGCCTTACCACAAACTTTTGGTGTTGCTACCATTTACTCTGCTTCTAAAAAATAATATTGAAGATTTTAGCATAAACATGAAAAAATTAATTGTCTTACTATTTTTTGCTTTTGTAATAAAAGGTTACACACAAAATTCTAAAAACATATTTAGCAAAGACCCTATTATTAATTTGGAAAATTTTCAAAAGAAGAGAGTATATTATGGATTCTATCTCGGATTCAATTCTTATGATTTCAAAATAGATTACAAAACAGTACGACCCGATATTCTCATTAAAAAAACAACTGGGTTTAACGTAGGAATCGTAGGTGATTTAAAACTTCAAGAATACATTAATTTACGATTTGAACCCGGTTTGTATTATACAAAAAGGGATTTGTATTATCCTCCAAATCCAGCTTTTACAAAAAATAGTGATGCGCTTAGAGAGGTAAACAGCACTAACATCCACTTTCCTTTATTGTTGAAATTCTCTTCTCTGCGTACCGGAAATATTCGCCCGTATGCGCTGGGAGGTGTATCTGCAACATTAAATTTATCTAGTAATTCGAAATTAATTGACGACAATCTAGAACAACGATTTCGAGTAAAATCATGGACAACCAATTATGAATTAGGTTTGGGAATTGATCTTTTCTCTGAATATTTCATATTTTCACCATCAATCAGGGGAGTTTTTGGTATGAAGGATGAATTAATTAGGGATAAAGACCCAAATAGTCCTTGGACCAGCAATATCGAATCTTTGAAAACTCGTGCTGTATTCATTAATTTCACGTTCCATTAAAGTCGCTTTTCAAAGTATTATTTCAGACTTTTAATAGTATTAAAAATAAATTTTAGCTCCGACAAAACTCACTCAATACAATAGCTGTTGCCGAAGCAACATTAAGACTTTCCGTTTTTTGTATTGCTCCAAAACGAGGAATCGCGAGTCGGTTTTGTGCCAGTTTTTCTAATTCAATTGATATTCCATTGGCCTCATTCCCCATAATTAGTATTCCCTCTTTAGGCAAAGCCGATTTGTAAATGTTATCTCCGTCCATAAAAGTACCAAAAACAGGCAATTTCGATTCCGTAATAAAATGCTCTAAATCAATATAATTCACATTAACCCTAGCGATGGAACCCATGGTTGCTTGAACTACTTTTGGATTGTAAATATCGACAGTCTCCTTAGAACATAGAATTTGCTTTACGCCAAACCAATCACACAAACGCAAAATAGTTCCTAAATTTCCTGGATCACGAATTGTATCGAGCGCAAGAATTAAACCAGTTGCTATAATTGGTTTTTCCTGAGGCATTCTAAAAACTCCCAAGCAGGTATTTGGGGTTGCTAATGTACTGATTTTTTTTAAATCACTTTCTTGAACAATCGTTTTTTTAGACGATACCACTTCTTCAAAGTCACTTTGGGTGGTATACAAATGTTCCAATTCAAAATTAGACTCCAGCAGTTCCTGAATCCCTTTTACACCTTCGGCAAAAAATAATTTATTGACAATTCTATATTTTTTTTGCTGCAAACTCGTTATAAGTTTTATTTGGTTTTTACTAACCATAAAATAATGTACTTTTGGATTAAATATTTTAGAACACTTGAAAAAAACTTCTACAAAAATAACTGCATTTATTCTAATTGCAATACTAATTTGCGCTTGTAACGCTGTAAAAAGAGTTCCAGAAGGAAAAT